>NZ_JBXXZH010000010.1:0-82034 GCF_059640475.1 Calothrix sp. CBUCES-K 9914 | reverse complement strand
CGCGAAACCCTTGATTTTTCAAGATTTTTAGGGAACGAATCAGCCCTGCGCGTGGAAGGGGGGCTAAGAGTTGTTTGCGTAATAGAGCTAAGAGTTGTTTGTGTAATAGAGCTAACACTATCGTTTCCTTTCTTGTTCCCCCCTTATTAAGGGGGGCTAGGGGAATCAAAATTGTCATCTACCATTAGTCATAAAACTCACCGTATAACAAAATAAAATTACCATCACAATCAGTCGATAAAGGAATAGGGTCAATCAATTCACCAACAAAATTACCGTTAGCATCAGTTAAACGAGAAGCCAAAAACCAAAAATTCCCATTTCGGCATTGAACAACCTTTCCACAATACAACAAACCAGTTGGGTCTGTTGGTTCCCCAATTAAAAATTTGTCAGTACTAAAACGAAATTTCCCCAAAGCATTATCAGCAACCATATAATGTATACCTGTAACAGGTCGTGCTTGCAACCGCTGGTTACGTGCTATCGAGTGCGATGTATCCAGAACAGAAAACATCAAATAATAACGGTTATTGATTTTTACTAAAGACGGAACTTCTAAGTCTCCAAACTCACCCGGCTCAGTTATAGGCGCCCCTACTTCCCACTTAATTAAATCATTTGAACGCGCGTAACCAATAACACCGCGACCATCCGGTTCTCCAGTAGCACAACGAGCAGTTACTAACATGTGAAAAAAACCATCTTCGTAAAACACCCAAGGGTCTCGCCAAGCTTGGTCATGCCAAATTGTTTTATCAAGTAGTTCATACCAACGGTCATCAGCACAAACAAGAGGATTATTTGGATGTTTTGTAAAATTCATTAAATCAGTTGATGTAGCAAGCCCAATACGTTGTATTAAGCCAGATTCACAACTTTTAATACCAGTGTAAAATAAATACCAAATATCTTCGTGCTTCAACATACTACCCGTCCAAGTACCATAATCATCCCACTCACCAGGCGCCCCTATATGTAAAACATCTGGCAAAACTTCCCAATTTGTTAAATCATTAGATACAGCATGACCAATTGATGTATTCCAATGCCGTAGTTTTTCATCAGATATTGACTTTGGCGCCTGCAAGTAAAAAATGTGAAAGGAATTATTATTATTATCCTCAACTATCCAAAAATCCCATAACCATTGGTCAGCAAGTTTTAAGCCCATTGATTTCTTGCACAATAAAAACAAGACACAATTTTATAGGTTCTAACATTGAAGTGAAATATGGTATTATTGAACTGCTTAAAAAATAATCTGTTTCCACAATAAATTAGAGTGCTATGCTCTCAGATTAAAAAGAAGGAAGTGTAGACGGTAAGATGGTAAAAGTGTCAAGGTCTAAAGAGTCCTCGTCGCACCACTCGAAAACCAACGTTGCTGTCAACATAGTCTGGGTAAAACCAGTTGCGAGAAGCAGAACGGCAGTCTCGCGGATAATTAATCCAAGAACCACCATGCAGCAGTCTTTGTAGTGCTATTTGATTATCATTATCGCTTTGACGGTCAAGAACATCTTTCCATGATTTGCTCAACCTTGAAACAATTCCTTGATTTTGCTCAAAGGATTTACTTTTTCTATCAGTCTGTCCTACCCATGCATTGCCGTTACTAGGTGCGGCTTCATAATTATCGTGGTAAGTATCTAAACACCATTCCCAAACTAGCCCATGCATATCATGTAAGCCGAAAGGGTTAGGGAGGAAGGTTCCGACCACTGTTGTTTTTCCTCTTTTCTCTCCTCTTGGTTCCGAAGCAAATGTACCTCTCGCATCATAATTTGCTAACTTGTCGGTAATTGTTTTTCCGAAATAGAAAGGTGTTGTAGTTCCAGCACGACATGCGTATTCCCACTCCGCTTCAGATGGAAGTCGATATAAGCGACCATTTTTTTGAGAAAGCCTAGCACAATACTCCATAGCATCATACCAGGAGACGCATTCAACAGGAAGATTATCGCCTTTAAAATAAGATGGGTCTAAGTTGAGGTCACGTTCAATTTTGGGTAATCCTGCGACCGCACGCCATTGTGCTTGAGTGATAGGATATTTACTCATGAAGAAACTTGGAATAGTAACTTCGTGTTGCGGACGTTCGTTTTCATATCCTTCTCCCTCTGGTGAACCCATCATAAATTTGCCACCAGAAATAGCGACCATTTCTAAAGTGGTATTATTACCTAAATATTCGATCAAATATTGAGCTTGGCGCCGTTCTTGCTTGATTTCTTCTCCGTGTCGATTTACAGTAATTACATTAAACTCAAATTTTGATAGTTGATGCGCTGAGTCATTAGAATTACAATCAACAAGTTTCTGAATCAAAGTGGTTAGACATCGCCAAACAAAACTTGGAAACGAAGATATATCTGTATCTGTATTGGGTTTTGTTATATAAACATCAGGTAACCACTGTGCTGGGAAATGTCCGGGTGGAGCATTTAAAGTATATTGAAGCTCAGTAAATAAGTCTAACCACGTGTTATCGACGTACCAACCTAAACGTTCTCCCCATTTAATAGCTGTTTCATTATCGTTTGTGGTTGTGCTGCTTACCTCTTGTAAAATACGTTTTTGTGCAGAAAAGCTGAAGCGTCCTTGAGTATAGGTTTCCCAAAGTTGGTCTATAGTGTTTAAATCCATACAAGGGAACTTAGCAATATCATCTGAGAATACAAATTGGTATTGGTTGGATAATAGTACTTTTCCTACTGCTTTGAGCATTACATTTGCTGTTTCTGCGTCTGCTTCTTGCCATTTTCCTGATGCTAGTAAGTTACGTAGATTGGTATAATCTACTCCTGTTTCAGAGATTAATTCAATTTTAGGTTGAGATATTTGGTCTAATTTCTGAGCAATATGAGCGTACACACCACCTAAACGTCGTAAAACTTGCGCTTTTAATTGTGCAAAGGGACGAATTTGGGTTTCGAGAGTATCATTGGTTTGAGATGAAGGTGTAAGTAAGCGCGCGTTAAATTCTGTTACTGATATACCAAGTTGTCCAGCTATATACTCGGATACCATATCAATAACTGAAGTTGTTTTGCTAATTGGTACAGAATCTAAAAGTAATTCTCGAACTCCCTCAATAAAATCGTATTCAATATAATTAAGGTTGTTATCTTGATGGACATTTGGTAGAGGTTTGAGTAATCCACTCATCAAAACTTCTGCTACGTGTATTTGTCCTGACTGAGGAAGTAGAGTTTGTTGAATTAACTGTATTACAGGTAGACTAATCGGAGCAGCAGCTATTAGTCCAGCTAATTTGCGTGCTATCGGTGAAGCTGTTGCACGAAACCTACTAACTAAGTGAGTCGTGTTGAGTCCTGAGTGTTGAGTGGTGGGGGGAGTTTTTACTGAGTTATTACAAGCAGAAAATTTGAATCCTGCTGTTGTTAAATTACCTGAACCTGCTAGTACTTTTGACCATATGTGTAACGGTTCAGGTTCTAAAGTAATAACAGGAATATAATTTTTGATTTTTGATTTTTGATTTTTGATTCCATAATTTAGTTCCAATTCCCCATTTGCTATTAACTTCGAGTTAGATACAGCAGGGTTGAGCGAATGTAGTTGAATAGGAATTTCTGATGCTAGCGCTGTGCGTTCCCAAAGGCGTTCGGGAAGTAGTTCTAATATGGTTACTAAACCTTTACGTCCCCATAAATCTAGAACCGGATGGATTAAACGGTTTCGCCAAGCTGGGGAAATACAATCAGTGATTAATAATATTAGACGTTGACCTTTGGGGTCGATTAGTACTTCTGGTTTATAAGGGGTTGTACTATAACTTCCGATACTGCTTTGTGGAAATAGCTGTATATTGTTGCCTGTTATTTCTAATTTCCAAGTTCTTACATCTCGGAAGGCACCATGATGTATTAATAATTTTTGCAGTTCGGTGATAGTTTGTTTCCAAATAGCAGTAGTACTCGTTTGCTCAACTACTAATGCTAATTCTAACCATCTTTGAGGAGCAGGTTTAAGGACTGGTGCCCAAATATCCGCTTCCGCAATACGGCAAACAGTGGCTTCTTCGTCGAGTATATTTTCTGTAGGAGAAGGAACTTTCCGCATTAAGGGACGCAGCGCGCGAGATAATGCAAGAGAATCTCGCAACGAAGAAGCTGCTGGTATTTTGATCGAAACAGTTTCTCTAGCTTCCCAAGTATTTGAAGAGGACTTGACGGTAGAGGGAAGAAAAACATTACTCACAGGTTCATTTGATTGGGAAGTTGGTGGTAACTCTGAAGTTTCTGTTGGGGATCGATCTTCTGAGAGTACCCCTTGCTCCCGTTGTTGCGTTGGAATTGATGGTTGCTGGTCGGTTGTAAGAGACTCATCAAGATGAACTGCTAACCAGAGAATTTCTGCTAATTCGCGCGCGCTTAGGTCGTATCCTGCTTGTTGTAAAATTTCAGAAATACGCTCAATCATATTCCTCCAGTCGCGTTTAAATATTGCAGCAAGCGTTCAATGAGTTGTGCTTTTCTTTCGTCTTTCTGGTTATTTTCATCATGAGAATCAACCATTGGCGAGTCGGAAGTATTATCTGTAGTGGTTAACATATATATTGCATTTAGCACTTGGTCTGTCGCCAAGTCTCCTTGGTTACGCCGTTGTATAAATTTTTCGATTATTGGCTGTGCTTTTTCAATAATATCATTACCCAAATGGGCTTTAACTATGGCTACTAATTCTTGAGGGGTTGGTTCGCGTAAATCTAATCTTAGACAACGACGTAAAAAAGCAGGTGGAAATTCGCGTTCACCGTTACTAGTAAGGATTATAAAGGGGAACGCCTGACACTGCACTTTCCCTTGCTTAATTGTTGTAGTTAGCTTATCACTAGTTTGTACAGTAATTTCTGAGAATAAGTCAGCTATTCTGCTTAATTCTGGAATTTCATATTGTCCTTCTTCAAAGATATTTAGTAAATCGTTGGGTAAATCTATATCGCTTTTATCGATTTCGTCGATTAATAGTACTTTGGGTTTTTGCGAGGGTAGTAAAGCTGTTCCCAAGGCACCTAACTTTATATATTTACCAATCTCAACTAAATTATCTTTACCGCTACCTTTAGCATCTTGCAATCGACCTATCGCATCATAACTATATAGTCCTTGCTGTAAGGTTGAGCGAGTTGTGATATTCCATCGCAATACATCACCCAATTGTAACTCTTTAGCCACTGCATAAGCTAAAGAAGTTTTTCCCGTTCCTGGTTTGCCTGTTACTAATAATGGGCGCCGTAAATATAACGCTGCATTAACTAACTCAACTTCCTCACCTTTAGCTTGATAAGTTGCACCGCGTTGTTCTTTGTCAAAGCAGCGCCAGTTTGGAGGTTCAGGAAGGCGTGTAATTCCATTATGAGGATTTTCGGGGTTGCCTTGAAAGATTTTCCAAGATGTCATGATGGCAGTGTGTATTCGATTTGCGGTGGTAGGACATTAGGATTTTCCCATAATAAAGAGATATGATGCCCGATGTGACTCTGCTTGTTTAAAGGAAAAGCTTCTAAACGTTTGGCTTTAACTCGTTCTGGTAGTTCGGCGATAGGGCATTGTAACAAATCATCAAGTTCAGATTGAATATTTAAATTTTGCAGTTCCTCCCTTATCCATAATGCAACAGGAATTGCCGTTTTGTTTATAACTTGAAAAACTTCTAACGAGGGACAATTTATTAATTTTAAAGCCAATGCGTTGTCTGGATTTAATATAGAATATAATTCTTGATGAGAAAAACCGTCACCAATTAGGAAACACTGAGGACAATTTTGCTTTTGTATAAACTCCCACTTATATACCCAATCATTTTTGTAGGGGTATTTAGCTAAACGTTTGCTAGAACGAATCAAAACTTTATATTCACTGCCTATTGGACAAGGTAGGTCTTCATCATCTGCTTGAATTTGCCATGCATCAATTGGTTCGTTAAGTAGTTCTTGAGGTAGAAAGAATTCAAGCGTTGTTTGACGACGAGATAAAGTTGGCTGCTCAGAAATTTGTATTAAAAGTGATTGTAATAAGCTAGGTATTTCTTTTAAAAAAAATACTTCTTGTTGTTCTTTTAGTTCTTCTTTAATAACTTGTAAATAACCTTCACCTGTTAAGCTGTCAAATTTTCCATTACTACCGTCAGGAATGAACCATGTAGAAACTATATAACGTCCTTTATATTGATTACTTGGTTGTAAAAAAACAAGAAAATAACTTGATATATATTTATGTTCTTCTTGTAATTTTTTTGTTTCTGTATTTGTTTTTGCAAGTAATTTGGAGAAGTAACTAATATGCTGTTCACCCCATTTCTTTAATTTATTGATTTCTCCAATCGGTAATTTACTACTGATATCCACTAACAAGTAAGCGATAAACTGTGCAGTAGTACTATAATCATTATTTCCTAAAGGCATATCTTCAAGGTTATCTAATACTTGCTGTAAGTTCAGAGGTAGTAAACTTTCTTCATTTAAAAGCCAATCTTCGGGACAGCAGCATTTGTATGCTATTTTTATTTGTTTGATAAAGTCTTTTTCTAAAGGAGCTAAAATTTGATATAATTCAATAATGGGTATAACTTTTTGCTGAACTAACTGTAAACTATAATTATCCTTGTTATCTCTACAAGCAGCTTCAATTAAATTAATTATTTTCCCTTCACTGTCAAGCTTTTTAACTAATTGGTAAACAACAATTTGATAATCAGATGCTAATGGTACATATGATTCCGCAATGTTTAATTCAAATTCCAGCATCATTACTAACTTTTCTTTTGTAGGAAAAGCTTCTATAAGGGCGCCGACTATTTTCTTTAAAATCTTTCCGGATATACTCATTGCTAGTTTATTAATATAGTTAACAATAACGTAAAATCTCTCTCAATACTACCTAGGCTTTGAAAATAGTTTGTGGTGATCCCCCTAACTCCCCACCCGGAAGGTGGGAATAAGAAAAAAGCAATAATCTTATTTTCCCTTATTACCATATTCAAACAAACCTTAGCCCCCCTTCCACGCGGGGGGTTGGGGGATCAACCGTATTTGTATACAAATTTGTTATATCTAATTCCGGAATATTTACTTACCACATGGGTTGACCGCTACGTATATCTTCAAGTAGACCTTGCTTTTGTAAACGCGCGCAAATTGTACTTATTGGTGTTCCTGCGTTGTAAGTGGGGTTCTTCCAGTCGGGGTCTCCGCTATGGTGCAGAGCAACTAGGTTCAAGTTTATATCGAAACATGGTGAACCAGAAGAACCTGGTTCAGTATTGGTTTTATATTTTACGGTTGTACGATTTTCGTTGATGCCAATAATTGCTTCGGTATCAAAAGCGAGTTTTAACGGTTGGGCGTTGGGATGCTGCACTATAAATAATGAAGTATTAGGCGAAAAGTCGTAGAACTGTGTAGGTAATTCTATCCACCCGCGCGCTGGAGAGTCAGGAACAGAGTTTTGAGCAACAGTTTCTTCTCCGGGAGTTCCATCTACTCGTAATAATGCATAATCTAGTTCATCAGGAGTTGGTAGAAGATTTTCAGTGTAAGAACTTTTATCAATTAGCCAGTCGTCTTCTACTAATTTGTACTCAGTTCCTTGGTTGAGAACTTTATTGTCAGCTTGTTTGTAGTCGAAACGCAATATTACACTACTGGGAGTTGCTTTGCCTGAATCTATTGGTTCAACTACATGGTAATTTGTCATTATTACATTTGGCGCAATTAGGAAGCCTGTACCAAATTCTTTTTTATTATTTGTAGGAACTTCAATCCGACATACTTGTGTTTCTATTTTTCCTAACTTCTCTCGCCATGTATTAATATCGAGAAAAGTATTTGTCTTTTTTATTAGTCTTTCTAAGGCACCTCTTGCTGCTAATTCTGGTGGCATAGATACAGCAAGATTAAATTCTTGGGCAAAGGCAAATAATATTGGGTTATGAGGATTTGATTCACGGGCACCAGTAATTAGTTTATCAGTCCACCCTTCTGCTTCTGCCGCTTGAATTAATTTAAATACTATTTCCTTTAAGTCGGCGCCCATTGCAATAACGTTAAGGTTTTTCCCAAATTGATATTTTACTAATTCAGTAAGTCTTTGCTGAGATGGAAAAGCGTTGAGCAAAGCTTCGGTAAACTGCTTATACTGGGTTCCTGTCAGTTTCATTTCTTACATTATTACTAATTTATAATCTTGTTTGTAACAAATAAACCATCCGTTACATCCGTTACATCCGTTGCCAGGTTTATTCCTGAAGTATCTCGTACCAAAATGAGAGGTCTTTGATATGGTGAGAATCAGATTTAGGATGGCGCCCAATACCAAAGTTGTCTCTGTTTTGTAGCCAGGAGGTACGATATAAACCGATTGTATCACCTGTTATTTTACGTAAAACTTGGTATGTCGCGTTGCCTATTACTGATGCGGCGCCTAATGCCCCTGTTATTGTTGCGACTTGTGGCGCCGCAATAGCTAGTCCAAGTAAAGTTGCTGTGGCACCTTGAAATTCTGTAGATTTAAATTGTTCGTTAAGCAATGTCGCTAAGTCGTCAGAGTCTTTGCGGTCGCGAGATACTGTAATAAAAATATCTAAGAAATGTAATGCTTGACCGTAGAAAATTAGTAAACCATTTTCACCTGTGGATAAGCGGTCACCACTTCTAACTCCGGGAAAACGGAAGGTTTGCGGTGTGTAAATACTAGTTTGTTCTCCTGGTGTGGCGTTACCGTGTAAAACTAGCACATCTAAACGCATTTCGGCATCACCAAACCATTTTTTTGTATCCCAAATAAAAATATCTTGGAGTCGAATTGCGAGATTTACTGGTTCTGATATACTGGCTGATTCTCGACTAATGCCTCGACTGACGGATTCTTCTTGACTATCAAGGGCTACGGTTTCATCAATTAACCATTCTTGTTGAACCATTTATAAATTTTTAATTAAAAGTACAGCGTAAATTTTATCATAAGGGAGTAGGGCGGTTTTATTCTCCAAAAGTATAGTACTAGATAAATAATCCCCCCTTTCTTATTCCCCCCTTATTAAGGGCGCTAGGGGGGATTAAAAGTTCTTTATATTGTTGTAAATATTTTGTATCCTGGCATTAATAAATCTATACTGTAGGTGATAGCTTTCATGTTTATTGATCCCCCCAACCCCCCTTAATAAGGGGGGCTAAGAAAGTGTAAGTTAGTTTGGACTTTGTTCTGGCATCATGCATTTGTCGGAGTCACAACCTGCGGGGCCTGCTTCTGACATTTCGCCAAAGTCGTATTTTCTTAAAGCGCTATAAAAATCATCGGTGTTACGGCGCCTTTCGACTTCTTGGCTTAGTTGTTCGTATTTGTCTTTTGATATTGGCTCAAACGGTAAGCGGGGGAAGGTTTGCAGGTCGTCGAAACGCGCGAGTAATGCAGCGCTGATGTATCCTTCGTCGTCGCGGATGGCTTCGTATATGCGGGTGCCAAGAATTTCGATTTCGTTTTCTCTTAATTCAATGGTGGCTGATGTATTGTGTGTGACATAGGATTTTTGCACCTGCATGTAAAAATCTGTTTGTGCCAAGGCATTGAATTTACTGATATCGATTTGGTCGGCGCCTGGTATATCAGCCCAAGATACTGCAACGGGTATTTCTACTAGCCATTCTGTACAACGTGGGTCGAATGGGTCGTTCAGCAAGTTACCGTTTTCGTCTTTGTCTGATTGCGAAGGCACAATTGGATACCCATAGTCTAAACAAGCTAAAGCTACAGGGTCATTTTTACGACATGTGATACGGCGAATAAAACGCTGGGCTTTGGGTGGGTGCCAACCTGGAGAGGCACCTGTAAGTAAGGATTTTGTGCCGCTAGGTTGAACGGTTGTACAGCGGTTTGGACGTTTTAAACCGTGTTTGTCACAGTATTCCCATACTGCTTTATGAACGATATTTTTCCAGCGAGTTAGATATGATTGTTCTTCGGCTTTAAATATCAAACCTTGGGATGTTTCTGGGCGCCCTTGTTCCCACCAACGTAACCAGTCAACACCAAATGCATGAACAAAGAAGTCGAATAGTCCAGTAAAGGAAACACCAACAATAGGGTCGAGTTCACGACTATATTGATAGCGTGGTTCTTGGAATTTGTGGTGTAACAGTGCTGCTACAGATAAAGCGGCTGCTGTAAAAGCTTCTTCTTGCTCTTTATAATTATCAGGGTCGAGTAAATTTAAATGTACCTCTGCTAAGTTACAAAAGAAGTTAGAACCAATAATCTCACCACATGGGTTTAAACCGAATCTTCCTAAACGATGCTCTAATTCATTGTCATCTATATTAGGATAACGTTCTTGCAACCACTGTTTTGCTTGCCCTTGGGAGTAGGCTTTGAGAAAATCTATTTTTAGCTCTCTAGTTGATAGTAAGTCACAATTGGAACGCGCTACTGCTTCACCCGCCCATTGAATAGCGCCTTCTCCACTGTAATATTGCTTACGTACTGCATCAATACATTCTTCTTTAGTTGGTTTGTAGTGAAATACGCGGCTATGGTTTGCCATGCGTAATGCATCACGTTCTGGGTCAATACGCCAGTTACCTTCTGCGTCTTGCTGCCACAGGTTTGCTTTGGCATCAGCAAATAAAGCATCATCACTGGCGCCTTGACGAATCCCAGCTGAACGTCTAATATTTCCGGCTACTATACATACAGCAGCTTGGTCAATTAATAAACAGCATTCAACAGAGTTTAATTGTCTACCTATTGCTTTATTGAGAATTGAAGCACAGTTTGTATAAAGTTCAGTCAATTTTACAGGATTTGCAACACCACCAAATCCTTTTAGTGTTTCACCTGCTTTACGAACATCGCTAAGGTCAACTATAACTTTTACTTCGTCTGTAAAACGCGCGTCGGTGGAGAGTTCAAGTAAAGTTTGATATGACTTAACCCAACCAATACGACTGTCGCCTACATATATAGTTACTTGATTTGCTTCGCGGAGTACTTCTGTTTCTTCACGCCGTTGTTCTATAGGAGTGGCGCCTATTTCTCCCTGTAATATTACATTTAGCTTATTGCGAATTTGTGGCAGCTTCTTGATATACTTCGGTTCTAGGATGGCGCCAGTTCCACATCCCATCATTGCTAAATCCATCATTAACCCGAAGGCTTTCCAATCTTCTAGGTTAGTTGAAGTGCAATTATACCCTCCAGAGAAGTTTGTAGGTTTTTTTATCCAGTCGGTTCCACCTACCCACAACCAGCGTCCACTAGGTAATGCCTTTATACTACGCTCCATTTTGGTCAGGAGTTCCGCTTCTTGGGGTGTTAACTTACCTAATTCAACTAAACTATTAATAGTACGTTCGCACACCTTATCCCAGCTTTCCCGCATCCCTAGCTCGTTACGACGGCTATAGGTTCTAAAAAATACGGGGTTTGCAGCAGGGGCTGTAACTGGAAATTTTGCACTCTGGGGTTTACGCTCAAGCTCTCGAACCATAAAACAAGTCTTGCTTCTTTCAGACGTTTCTTCACAGATTAAGACTATACGTTAACTAGCGCTGCGAAAAAAGGATTGCCAAATATGGGATATTACGCTCTACCTTATAAATACTCGTTCCCATGTAAAATAAATATTTGTTATGGCACTTGCTCCTTGGCATCAAACTCTCACTGGTGTACTACATCGTAATCGTAAACAACCTTATTCTCGTTACTTTCAACTCGCTACTGTCCAAACGGACGGATATCCTACTAATCGTACAGTAGTCTTTCGCGGTTTTCTAAATAATACAAGCCAGTTGAAAATAATTATTGATAGTCGGAGTCAAAAAATTGACCAGATACACCATCAACCTTTTGCAGAAGCTTGCTGGTATTTTACAGAAACGCGCGAACAATTTCGGCTCGCTGGAAAGTTAACACTCATAGGCGCCGACTATAATGATGCGGAACTTCAAAAAGCGCGCGTGTCAACTTGGCAAGAATTATCTGATAATGCGCGCGTTCAATTTGCTTGGGCACATCCAGGTAAAGAGCGAGCGACCAGCGAAGCATTTGCACCACCACTACCCGATGCAATGAATCCTTTACCCAACTTTTGTTTATTGTTGCTCGACCCGGTAAAGGTTGACCATTTACAGTTACGGGGAGAACCGCAAAACCGCTACTTATATACGCGCGATAATTTAGGAAATTGGACTTGTATAGAAATTAATCCTTAACTCCTAACTTGCACATTCAAAAAATCCATATATAGTAAGGGTTCCAAAAAATGTGCAAGTTCCATATTTTACTGGAGCGTTTACGGCGCCAGTCGGAGGCTTATATCTTGCACCTACACTCTAGAAGGGTGGGACTATACGAACAAAGCCTGCCTACGCAGACTAATAACCCTAATTTTTCGTATTGTTGAGAAAAATATATGTTTATTAAAACAATTAAAAATGAGTATTAATACGTTGGTGCAAGATGTGAGTTAAGGGATTTAAAAAAATTTAATTCTATGCATGAATGACGATTTACTTCTAATACTTCAATTAAAATATTAATCGCTGTTTGATTACCTGGGTGAATACTTAAAAGAGTGTTAGCCGTAAATTTTCTCTGTGTACTCTGTGACTCTATGGTAAAATTTTTTCAGACAAATTTACGTAGAGACGCGATTAATCGCGTCTCTACAACGTGAATTTAAACAAATAATTGATTTTACCTTTAACGCAAATTATTCAATCAACCAGCCAAATAACTCACCTACAGTTAACTGAAACGCATCAGCAAAAGATGGTACAGGAAGTAACTGGTCTTTTTCATCAAAAATTTCAACTAATCGGTCAGGTAAATATATCAATACAGACTCTTCACCTGGGTCGATTAGCCATCCCATTTTCGTTTTATATTTTAAGCAATGAGATATATTTTTCGTCACTTTAGTTTGGCTTTGTTCAGGTGACAAAATTTCAATTGTCCAGTCGGGTGCTATCGGAAAGATGTTTTGCACTCGACCATTAGGTTGACGAGGTATTCGCTCCCATAAAAACACACTAATATCTGGTACAACCGAGCGTCCACCAAATGTACAGCGAAGTTCTGTGTAAGCGCGCGCTATCTTCTGAGGTTTGAGAGCAATATTAATAGTGCTAGCTAGTTCAGTTTGAATAGTGCTGTGTTCTCCCTGTGGCATTGGCTTTTGAATTATTTGACCATCAATATATTCGCTTGCAGGTTCAGTCTCTGGAAGTTGCAGAAACTCTTCTAGCGTCAAAGGTTTAGCGGGCGTTTGTACCATTGTATTTCACCTTCTTGACTTGGGGAGTCATAATCAATATATTAGCTAGTTGTAAAAACTTAAAGTGGCGCCGCTACGAGTTAGACTTGCTTTAATGTTGCCAAGCATAGCAAAAATTAACATAACTCATGTTTTGGGCACAATAATAAATCAGGTTATAAATAGCTTCATAGCGATAAGAAGCATTATTATAAGTAGATTTATTTAAATGACTTTTCAAGCTTTTAACAAATTGTGGCAAGTGTTGAGGTTGTAAGACACAGGTTAATTTATCAGATAGTTCTATAAGCTGAGAGTTATAAGAGAAATATTGGCAAGGACTAATACTATTTTCTTCTTCGTATTCCGGCGCCAAAGAGTCTTGAAACAACTCCAAGTAAGATTTCATCATTGTATCAATTACATGTTTATAATTTTGGTTGTTTTTGATTGACTCCAAGTATCTAAAAGCCTGAGACATATTATCTGAATGAAAGAATTTGTGTGACGAAGCTAAATCAATTAATTTATCAACAACTTGGTGATGGTAGTGACCAGCTTGTAATAAAATATTTTTAGTTCTTTCACAAGCCCATTCACAGCGATTAAATTCTAATACTTCAAAAAGAATATTAACTGCTGTCTCATTACCTGGGTCTATATTTAAAAGAGCATTAGCAGCACTAAGACAAATATTGTCACCTCGGTTTTTTTGTAGAAACGTGATTAAAGCGTTAATTATTCTATCACGTCCTAATACATCACCTTTGAAATCAAGATATCTCAAAAAATTAATGGCATTATAGCAATCATCTTTACTCAGACTTTCCTGTATACTAAAAATTAAAGTATCAATACAAGTTTTATGTGCTGAAGCGCTTGCATCAAGATTTTTAGCAACAGCGTAAAAGAAGCCTCTATTTTCATGAAGTTTTTGTGTTGCAGTTAAAACAGCAACAGTATCTTCATGGTTTGGATAAAATTGCAAGAGATATCTAAAAGCTTTATTATCAAGATGTGAACTTTCTGTTTCTGTGATAATTTCAATTAGAGTTTGTCTTGCTGCTTGATTCCCAACATCCAATTTAGCTAGATAAAACGCGCAAATTAGGCGAACATCTTCTAATTCAGATGCTAGCTTGTGAGATAATATCTTGATAACAGGTTGAAAATTAAAGTTAATTTCTAACAAGTTATGCATAATCACACTAATTAGATTATAATCATTAGTGGTATGTAAAATCTTAACAATAGCTTTTTGTGCAACTAAATTATGTGGGTTTAGCTCCCATAATGTGATTGCTGTTTTAAAGTAATCATTATCATTATGGCAAGCATTATTGTTCAATCGGTCAACGAGAACTCTGATAGCTTGTTGATTACTGGAAGCTATGGCGCCTAAAGCTGTGATAGTATTCCAACAAAGAGATACATTCGATGTTTTGGTTAGAAAACTTATTAAAGCTTGGACTACATTTTCGTTACCATGACCTATACTTGCCAAGCTATCAATTATTCTTTGCTGCGTATGTTCGTCTTTACTAACATCGAGCAATAGAATTAATGCAGCAATGGCAGTTTTATTGCCTACATCAAGTTTTCCTAACTCCACAGCAGCTTGTCTCAGTGTTACCCGACTTGTAGTTGTGTGCAGTAAATTTGTAAATGCTGCAATAACTCGTTGCTTGTCAGTGACTTTTAATGCTTCTCTTGCTGCTCGTCGTAATGGTTTGGGTATTATTTGCCAGCCAAAGTAAACATAGCTCCAGTTGAGCAATTGATTTACAATTACATCACTGTAACAAGATGGGAAGTAACTTAAAGCTTCGGCAGCTAGAAAGTACGTGCGGTATTGGTAAAAGTCTCCACAATTATCATCAAACTTAATAAGCCCTTTGATAAACTCATCTTTCTGTACGTTGGAAATATCATCTCGACTAAACCAATTCAGAATTTCGGCTTTGCTGTTTGGTTCAAAGACACGGTAAGTACTTTGTTCTAAATTACCAGGAATGTGATTGAAGAAGCGTTTGTATTCATTCATCGCCTCCTTCCCACCAAATCTGTGGGGTGCTAACGACTTGTAAGAATGATATTAATCGTAATTTCTAAATTGTGCAAGTAGTTGAAGTAGCGGTTCGTATCATTAATTTTGGGGAGTATTCTCTTCTTACCTCTTACTTTGTGTCCTTTGTGCCTTTGTGGTTCATTTCTCTCTCAGTGTACTCTGTGTCTCTATGGTAAAATATATATTACTGTACAGGCGATACACTTATGCAACAAGTGGATTTAACCACAAAGACACAAAGTACACAGTAACCCTATTAAAAATTTAATATATATTTTACTTTCTTTCTTTGCGTACTTTGCGTACTTTGCGGTTCGTTTTTCTAACACATCGGTAATAAAAATATATGTCACTGCACAGTCCATAACCACACAGGCGGGGACGCCTGTGCTACAACATACCAAATTTAAATTCCTGAACCGTCGAGAAATTCTTCGATTATTTTATTGTTGAGGCGACAGGATTCTCCCATACTGGTTTTTGGGTCATCAAATGTTTGATTATTTACACCTGCATATGCAAATACGGGTACATTATCCGGCGCCAAGTCTTTGTTTTGTGCTTGTTTTAACTCTGTTACTTGTTGTTCGAGTTGCTCAAGTCTGTCTACTAACGCTCGAATTACTTGGGCTTCAGCATCTGGTAAACTAGCATGTTCGAGTGGATTTACGCGCACACCTGAGCGATATACAATACGTCCTGGTACACCTACTACGGTACAGTCAGAGGGAACATCGCGTAATACAACAGAACCGGCGCCGATACGAACGTTGTTACCAATTTCAATATTACCTAAAACTTTGGCGCCTGTACCAACAACAACGTTTTCACCGATAGTCGGGTGACGTTTACCAGTTTGTTTACCTGTACCACCAAGCGTAACACCTTGATAAATCAGCGCAAAATTACCGATAATCGCTGTCTCTCCTATTACTACACCCATGCCGTGGTCGATAAATACACTTTGCCCGATAGTGGCGCCGGGATGTATTTCAATACCCGTCAAAAAGCGGGCAATATGCGACATGAAGCGCGGTATAAAGGGAATATTTAGGCGGTATAATCGATGTGCAAGTCGATGAAAGAGCAGTGCTTGCAAACCGGGGTAACAAAATATTACTTCTAACCAGTTACGTGCAGCAGGGTCGCGCTCAAATATAATGCGAAAGTCGGCTAGGAGTGTAGATAACACGTTTTTTACATCCTCGTTTTGGCAAAATAGCTCTATCTTAATATTATAGTTTTTTGGCGTCATCTCCCCTTAGTCGATAGATAAGGAGTATGAGTGCTGAGTAGAAAGTGCTGAGTACTGAGTTAAAAGTTAGAATACTCAGCACTCAGAACTCAGCACTCAGCACTATTGATGAAATTTGGTCATTTCAAATAACTGTTTGGCATTATTACCAAGAAAGCCATCAAACAGTTCTCGTTTATTTTCAACCTCTACTATATACCTCTGGGCGATTTCGTAGTAAGCGTAAGTCCAAGGAATTAATACCTCTTGGTTGGTTTCATCTCTAACTGTAACTAACTCAGTAACTGCTTGCGTTGCCGTTTGCCGTAAACCAACGCTTTCTACCCCTTCTATTTCCGCTTTCATTGGAACTCCTAAGTTCGCTAATGCGTTTGCGGTGGTTTCTATATCCGGATATTTGGGAGTGTTTTGACGGTTAACGTATCCTGTAAAGTGGTTCACTGCGTACCCGTGCAACAGTACCCATGCTCCGTATTGACTTATTTGGTTTACTTTTTCTACACAAGAGGAATATGGTGGTTGCCACGGACGAGTAAATATTTCTGTTGGGTCATTATCAGGTGCCGCTTCAAAGTTGCTAAAGTATTCAAGATTAGCGCTCTTTACTGTGTCATATATTAATGTAGCTATGTCTGATGGTAGTTCGGATACTATTAGTTCGCTGATAAATAATTTTGGTAGGTTATATTCTTCTTGTTGAGGATGACGGTAGTAACGCGCGTAAAGGTGGTTTGCAAATAAGTACTCGTCTGCTGCTTCGTAACCAAATGTACGCAGGATTGGCTCGAATATTTTTATACCTAGATTTATTTTACCGTTATTGGTGTCGATGTTTAACCGCAGTGAACGAAACGCAATATGGTCATTCGCTACTGTTCCATGCGAAGAAGTTATCATGTCTTGATATACGCGCGCTCCGTTGACTCTTGTTACGTATTGGCGCCATAGTATATTCCAGAAGTTGGTGATATATGCGGGATAAGTCATATTATTTTATGGGTAGTTCGATTATAAATTCTGTTCCTTGTTTTGGTGTGGAGTTACAGTATAATTTACCTTTGTGTTGTTCTACTATGATTTTATAGCTGATTGATAGTCCTAGACCTGTTCCTTGTCCTACTGGTTTTGTTGTGAAGAAGGGGTCGAAGGATTTTGATATTACTTCTTCGGTCATTCCAACTCCGTTATCAATTATGTATATGTTAATATATTTATCAATGTCTTTTTCTATGAGTTTTGTTGAAATATTTATTTTTGGTGTTTGCTGATTTTCTAATGCGTCGATAGCGTTGTTCAGTAGATTCAAAATAGCTTGATTAAGTTGCCCAGGATAACATTCTATAAAAGGTAGTTCAGAGTAGTTTTTGATTATTTCGATTTTTGGACGTGTCTCTGTTGCTTTGAAACGACTTTGCAAAATAATTAACGAACTATCAATTCCTTCGTGAATGTTTACTGTCTTGATTTCAGATTCGTCTAAACGTGAAAAATTACGTAATGAAAGAACTATATCCCGAATACGAGTAGTTCCTGTTTGCATTGACTGAAGACTTTTATTTAAATCTTCGAGCAGGAAGTCAAGGTCTATATCAATAATTGCTTCTTGGATTTTTTGAGGTGGGTTAGAAAACTCTGTTTGGTATAATTCTAGTAGTTTGTAAATATCTGTTATATAACTTTTTGTACAAGCTATATTACCGTGTATGAAGTTGACAGGATTATTAATTTCATGAGCTATCCCTCCTACAAGTTGTCCTAAAGAAGACATTTTTTCGCTTTGAATTAATTGTGCTTGGGTTTGTTTTAGTTCTCGCAGTGTGGTATTTAAATCTTGGTTTTTTAAATGTAGTGCTTGAGTTCGTTCATAAACCTTCTGTTCTAAAGTTTGACGATATTCTTCTTGAGTTTTGAGCAAATTTCCTACTCGTTCCAACAACTGGTTAATCACACGTGCTAAAACTCCTACTTCATCTTCGGTAATAATTGGCACTTTCAAACTAAAATCTGATTCTTTTGTAATTTTATCGGCAGTTTGTGTTGCCAATTGTAAAGGATATGCTATCGCGCGACTAATATATATAGATAAAATCATTGCTAAACAAAGTGATAATACCATAATTGCCGCAGTAATTAGTAAACGTAACTGATCGACTTTCTTATGGGCGGTTTTATTTACTTCGTAGTCTTTGTATACTTCTGATTTTAATGACGCTAAATCATCAGAAAAATTATTTAGTTCTATTGCTATAGGGGTATTGACAAAATTGATAACTTTAATTTTGAGCAAATTATTATCTTTAAATTGTTTATCAAGACTTACCTCATTTACAAATCTGTCAACTTCTTCCATGTACAACTGTGGAATTTGTTCGTATTTATGAATGATTTTTTTTAAACGTGCTAGATGTTGATGTTCATGTTCATCATAATCATGGCTTTTACTAAATATTTCGGTCAAATTTTGAAAATCTTTCCATTTAGTTTGAAAATTTTGTTTATGTTTTAAAAAAGCTTGATAGTTATCAGATAAAGCTTTTGGTTGATCTAATAGTGATGCAAATAAAAGCTGATGTTTTTGAACTTCAGCAGATTGAAATACTAAGTCATTAATTATTTCTAATTCTTCAACGCTATCTTTTTGGTGTTTAAGCACTGCTTGATACTGCTTATCTACTGCTATAAACCCAATCGAAGTTCCAATAATTGTAATCGCAATCGTTATGGCATAACCAATGCCTATCTTTTGACTTACTTTTAGACGACTTAGCCATTTAGTAACTGCATGGTTGGAAACAAAATTAGCTGGAGGCATGGGAAGATAACCTTATATCCGAAAAATAGGCGCCTTTTTTTGAATTAACTCTATAGTTCCCATTTATCCAAGCTTTATATCAGAAGAACGCTAATTATCTTAAAATTTGGCTAAGAATATTGATGGCAGCATGAATTTGTGTACTGTCAATAACTAATGGGGGACAGAAACGAATAGCAGCTTTTCCGCAACCCAGTAACAGCAACCCGTGATGAAAAGCTTTTTGGACGATGTTATCACGTAGTTCCTTACTTAAATTACCTTCCGAGTCTAATATATCAACTGCTACCATCAATCCTTTCCCGCGCGGTAATGATAACTGTGGAACCTGTTGGTGTAATTTAAATAAACCAGCTTGTAATAGCTCTCCCATCTGGGTTGCATTATCCATCAATTCATTTTCAAGTAACCGTAATGTTGCGATACCCGCAGCACATGCAACTGGATTACCTCCAAATGTGGTAGCGTGAGAACCGGGTTTCCACGTCATTATTTCCGCACGGGCAATAATAGCACCCAAAGGTAAACCGCTAGCGATACCTTTAGCTGTAGTAATAATATCCGGTGCCACGTGCCAATGTTCGATAGCAAACAATTTACCAGTACGTCCCATCCCTGACTGGACTTCATCGACTATCATCAAAATACCGTGAAAGTCGCATATTTCACGGATACGTTGTAAAAACCCGTCTTCTGGAACAATATAACCACCTTCACCTTGGATAGCTTCTACTATAATTGCGGCAACTTCATTCGCTGGTAATATCGTTGTAAATAATTGTTCCAAATAATCTAAACTGGCGTGAGTACCATAAGGTATATGAGTAACTCCTGGTAACAAAGAACCAAAATTTGCTCTTTGTACAGTTTTAGAACCAGTTAATGACATCGCTCCATAAGTACGTCCATGAAAGGCGCCTAAAAATGCCACTATTAAATTACGTCCAGTATAATAACGCGCGAGTTTTATGGCGCCTTCATTTGACTCGGTGCCGGAATTACTGAAAAATACTTTTGTCGGGTAAGGTGGCATTTTCACTGCCAACATTTCAGCCAACTCAATCATTGGCTCATAGTAAAAATCAGTACCAGACATATGCAGTAAATTTGCTGACTGGTCTTGAATTGCCCGCACGACTTCAGGATGACAGTGACCTGTTGAAGTAACAGCAATACCTGCAGTCATATCAAGAAACACATTACCATCAACGTCTTCCACCATACACCCTTCACCTCGCGCGACTACAAGCGGATAGTCACGGGTGTAAGAACTCGATGTTACTGCATGGTCACGTTCTACTAATGCTTTCGCGCGTGGTCCTGGTAATGAAGTCAATAACTTAGGCAAACGTGGCAATGTACTAACAGGTATACTTAACATTACTTGTATATTTAACGAAATATATATTTAGTTATTTTTACGGAAAGTGCAAATTATATTCTGTTGCAGAAATTACAGAATGACACTCAAAGTAAATATTCCCGACTACATTAACACCTAATAATGAACGCACGACTTCAAACGCACACAATAGTATCATTAATCAACAGGGATTTCAATGATAAATTCGGCGCCACCTCCTAGTGTAGAATTAACCTTAATATTGCCACCGTGTTTCTCTATAATAATTTGCCGCACGATTGCTAGTCCTAGTCCTGTACCTTTACCAACTGCTTTGGTTGTAAATAAGTTGTCGAAGATACGCTCTTTGACTTCTTGGCTCATTCCTTTACCATTATCTTTGATATATATAATTACTTTTTGTGCGTCTGTGCTTAAGCTGGTTCTGACTGTTATACAATTGGGACTAAGTTGAATTTCCTCAAAGTTACGTTCGGTGTTTGATTCTTCGAGTGCATCAATCGCATTGGCAAATAAGTTCATCAGTACTTGATTGATTTGTCCAGGGAAGCAACTAATTTGAGGTAATTTTGCATAATTTTTGACTATTTCGATTTGGGGACGATGTTCGTTTGCTTTGAGACGGTGTGAAAGTATCATGATGGTGCTGTTAATACCGTCATGAATATCAAAAGGAATTTTTGCTTCTGTATCTGCGCGTGAGAACGTCCGCAAGCTATTTGATATGCTACGAATACGTTGTACACCTTCTTTCATTGAAGAAAGTAACTTTGGCAAGTCTTGACGCACGTAGTTTAAATCTATTGTCTCTATTTCTTCGCTAATTTCGGCGCCTGGGTCAGGAAATTTTTCTTGGTATAAATCTAGTATTTTAAATATATCATTAACAAAGTTAAGTGCCGGTTGGATATTACCAGCTATGAAACCAACGGGGTTGTTTATTTCGTGTGCTACACCTGCAACTAAGTTACCCAGTGCTGACATTTTCTCGCTTTGGACGAGTTGAGTTTGAGCTTCTTGTAGTGAGTCGAGTGTTCGCTGTAACTCTGCTCCTTGAATTTTCTGCTCAGTAAGGTTTTGCTCTAATTTCTGCGCGTAGTTTTGTGACGTTTGATAAAGAGTTGCGTTTAAGAGCGAAATTGCTGCTTGTACACAAAGTAAGTTTAATATTTCTACCCTGTCTGTTGTAAATGCTTCTCTAACTGAATTATTTTCTAGATACAATACGCCAACTAAACGACTTTTACTTATAATTGGTGTACATAAAACACTTTGCGGATGGAATTGTTGAAAGTAAGCATCTTCTGTAAACTCGCTACTGGCGCCAACGTTATTAATTATTACTGCTTTTTTCCCATAACGCGCGTAGTTGATGAGATTCTCAGGAAACTGCACATCCATTTCGCCATGACTATGAGCAGCAACTCCAAGGATATTGTTCTTTAGTAGTAACAATACACCTTTGTCCGCGCCTGCATTCTCTAACACAACTGACATCAAAGCTGATACTAATTTATCAAGTTGAATTTCACTCGATAAACTTTGAGACGCTTTGAGTACAGCTTTAAAGTCTAAATATTCGGTAGCTGTTGTACTATGACTGCTAATAGTCGCAAATTTATTGGTTTTGATTGGAGATATTATAGATTGTAATGGAGTTAGTAACTGAGGATAGTTTTGTTTTAAGTGCGTGAGCTTGGTTTTTGCTCCCCAATGCTGATATGCTTCATATGCTTTCACCATATAGGTTTGTGCAATGATTTTTTTACCCCATTCCAGGTAAAATTTTGCCGCAAGTTCCCAGCATAGTGCTTCTTCGTTAATATATCCGTTCTCTTGGGCAAGAGCAATAGCTTTATCATAATACTCTATTGCTTCGACTTTATTGTTTAACACCCGATGTTGCTCTGCTTCCACTAAATACCATTTATGTAAATGGTTCATTGGAGCGTGGTTTGCCCAGTTCTTGATTTTATCTTGGTTTTGTTTAACTTGGGTTAAAATAATTTCCTGTTCAGGCGCCGTTTGTGTTGAGTAAATTCCAAGTTGACATAAAGAGGCATAAAACGGTATCAACGCTGAGTAATAAGTTCCAGCAATGGCGCCTGCATACTTTTGGGCTAAAATAGAATTTTCAAGTGCTTGTTGATTATCACCAAATAGTACACATAACATTAGCTTGTGTAAGTACAATGTACCAATTGAATAACTATCACCTGCTGACCTATGGACTGGTAGCATTTCTAACTCGTTATATACTTCACCGTTTAATAATACTAGATTTGTATTATTTGTAGTGAGATTTAAAGCTACTTGGTAGAAAATACAGTGAAATTTACGCGCGCTTTCCTGCTTAATTTGTAGCATTGCTTGCTTATACAAGTCCATTTCGTCTACTAACCGGGCTAAATTTTTACCCGACCAATAAGACAAATTACAGTAATTAAAAGCACAATAGGCGCCGAATTCTAAATCCCCAGTTTCTAAACCACTGTGATAACCTTCAAGCAGTGGCTGAATATTTGTTTGTAGATGAGTTTTCCAAGGCAGAACGAACGGATATACTAAGTTAATAACTTTGGCTTTGAATTCACTTGCTTGGGGTAAAAGTTTGAGTGCAGCATTTCCAGAGCGATAACCAGCTTCGATATCATTGCCAAAAGCACACAATATTAACCCATACGTTGCGTATGCATATGCTGAACTGGGAGCATTACCATGTTGTATTGATATACTAACTTGCTTGAAAATAATTAACGAATAAAGTAGAGACGAGCTAATGTAAGCAGCAGAAACAACGCTTGATAAAATTCTCATTGCTGCTAACATATCTTCTGACTGCATTGGCGCCAATTCAGACAAATCATTGTTAGACTCATCTATATATGTAGCAACTTCTGCCATTGCTTGCTCAAAGTCTTCTGATGTCGGTTGTTGTGGAAAATTAATTCCAAAATGTTGTAAAATAGCTAGCGCCGTTGAGATTGCATCTACAAATCGATTTTGGGAAATTAAGAATTGAATTTTGATTTCATGTACTTTAATTTGATGCAATAATACACGTGCGTTATCAATAACTTGATTGATAAAGTACTCCATCTGCTGTAAGTCACCACACAAGTAAGCAATTTCGGCGCCAAGTTCATGCAAAGCTAATGTTATGTCATAATGTCGCTGCCAACTGTCTTCTCCCAAAAGCTTAATTCCAAGGTTTCCATATTCTCTAGCTGCACTATACGCAGTGGCACTCCTCGCTTTACGACAAGCAACAAGGTTTAGCTGTGCGAGTTCATCACGTTCAACTTGGTGTGTAATTAACTCAACTCCATAATTTAGCTGGTTTACTATATTAAAAATTCGCTCTTCCCTAGAGAAAGGTGCAACACTTTTTAATAATAGGCGCCCAATTTTTAAATGTGTACTCTTTTTGTCGGCTTCTAAAATCAGTGTGTATGCTGCTTGCTGTACGCGGTCGTGCAAAAATTGGAATGTAAATGCTAATTGTTCATTGTCATCTATAAGCATACCACTAGCTTTTGACTGGTAGTATTTATAAGCTTGACTAGTTGTCAATATCAACCCTTCCTGAATTGCTTCCCATAGTGCAGTCGCAGTCTCATTCTGACCGGATACCGTAGATAATATGTTTAAATCAACTAAATCAAATTGATTACCAATACAAGCTGCTAGTTTTAATATATCTTGAGTTGCAGTTGGTAAAGAAAGTAACTTTAATACCATAAACTCAACGACATTATTACTTAAAGGCAAGTTGTGAGCAGCGTCAAGTTCCCACTGCCATATACTTTTTTCGTAATCAAAGTAAATAACTCGCTCTTGATACAATGCATTTAATAATTCACGGATAAAAAACGAGTTACCTTGAGTCTTACTATATATATACTGCGTTAACGAATAAGTTTCATCTACACTACTATTTACAGTATCAGCCACGAGTTGATTTACAGCATCGAAACTCAAAGCGTTTAAAGTAATCGTTTCTATCGTTCCACCCGCATTATAAATATCATCGATTGTTAACATTAATCGATGCGTACTGCTGACTTCATTATCGCGATAGGCGCCGATAATTAATAAATACTCAACAGCTTCGACTACTAACAGATGAATTAATTGTAATGAAGCAGCATCAGCCCATTGTAAATCATCTAGGAATATTACAAGCGGGTGTTCAGGACTGCAAAAAACGCGAATAAACTTTAAAAATACTAAATTAAAGCGATTTTGCGCTGCTGTTACATCTAACTCTGTAGATGGTGGTTGTTTACCAATGAGTAATTCGATATCAGGAATAACATCAATAATGACCTGTCCATTATCACCAACAGCATCCAATATAAGATTTTTCCATTTTATAATCTGAGATTCGCTTAAAGCTAATAACTGTTCGATTAAATCACGAAATGCTTGCACAAACCCGAATAATGGCACATTGCGCGCGAACTGGTCGTATTTACCTTTGATAAAATAACCGTGATGCTGGGTAATTGGCTTTTGAACCTCTTTGACTAAAGCAGTTTTACCTGTTCCTGAAAACCCGTGTAATAAAGCTACCCCCTTCTGAGGTCGGTTCATACGCGCGAATGTTTGTAGCAAAGTATTAACTTCTGCTTCTCGACCATATAATTTATCGGGAATTAAGAAACGGTCGGAGATATCTTTTGTTCCGAGAGAAAATAGAGTATTGCTGGCGCCTACGCTACCTTGGTATAAATTTAAACAAAGCAGTAGGTCATACTTCAAACCCAGCGCGCTTTGATAACGCTCTTCGGGGTTTTTTGCCATTAACTTAGAAACCATCACCGCTAAAGCTTTGGGAATATTTTTGTTAATAGCGTCAACAGGGACGGGTTGCTTGGTAATATGACAATGCGCCAACTCGCTTGGTTCATTACTAGTAAAAGGTAGTTGCCCAGTTAGTAACTCATAGAAAGTTACACCTAAACTGTAAAAATCGCTGCGATAATCGATACCTCGGTTGATACGTCCGGTTTGTTCAGGTGAAATGTATGCTAACGTCCCTTCTAATATATTGCGTTGCAGTTGTTGAGTTTCGCGTAGAAGTAAAGATGAAATACTAAAGTCGGTAATTTTGACTTGCTGGGTGTCTAGATTAATTAAGATGTTGGCAGGTTTGATATCTTTGTGAATAACACGGTTACGGTGTAGCAGGTCAAGAACGGTTGTAACTTGAATGGCAATAGACAGGAAGTGAGGTATTGATAACTGGGTGGATGCTAACCAATCTTTCAAAGATATTCCACCATACTCCATTATTAACGCATAACCGTTGCCATATGTCTCTAAACTGTAGGGTTGAACGATACCGGGAATATCAAGGTTAGCAGCAATGGTATACTGGTTGCGAAAGTAAACTATCTCATCGAAGCTGGGGTCTGGGTTTCGCATTAACTTGATGGCAACAGGCGCCTGGTTACAATCGCGTACAGCTTTATATACAATTGTTCTAGTACCAACATAGATTATTTCTGTAATGCTGTACCCAAGAATCTTAATTGCTGCTGTAACCATTACCACTACCCGTCTTAGATTAAGCTACCTTTACAAAGTTATTATTCCCACTTTAAAAAGATTTATATCAGGTTTATGAAAAATTGGGTTTTAGAATAATTAAGTATTGAATTTCATAAAAATCATCTGTACTTAAAGATTTAGTATAGGCTAGTGCAAACAATACATATTTATTAGATACTCGATTAATACAAGTTTTGGATTTCTCAAATCAAATGAGAACAGACACAATCTTCTACCAATTGTTTCAAACAGTGCCAAGCGTTTTATTTGAACTGATTGGCGAATCAGAATCAAATGTTAACGGTTATGAGTTTACATCAAAAGAAGTTAAAGAGTTAGCGTTTCGCTTCGATGGCATATATTTACCACCACGCAAGGATTTGAAAAAACCCATATATTTTGTTGAAGTTCAATTTCGTAAAAAAAGGGCTTTTTACTGGGACTTGTTTGGAGAAATATCTTTATATCTGAAGCAGTATAAACCTAAACATAACTGGCGTGCTGTAGCAATTTTTGCACGTGAGAGTCTAGATACTGGTAAATTAGCTCAGTATGAGGAATATTTTGAGAGTGGGCGCCTGATAAGGATATATCTGGACAAGTTACCAGAGAAATCCTCATCATCGCTTGGGCTAGGAATGGTAAAATTAGTCGTAGAAGCTGAAGCAAAGGTTGGTGAGAAAGCCAGAGAGTTGATGGAACTAACCAGAACGCAAGTTGCTGATGCAGACGCGCAAGAGAAAATTTTGGAATTAATCGATAAGATATTGGTATATAAGTTTCCGAAGTTAAGTAGACAGGAGTTAGAAGTTATGTTTGGGTTAGATGATTTGAAGCAAACACGGTACTTTCAGGATGTAATGGAAGAAGGTGGTTTGAAAACCGCACGTAAAAATATATCATCAGTTTTAAAGACACGGTTTAATAATGTACCTTCAGATATTGGGGAAACATTGAATAATATTAAAGATTTATCTTTTCTGGAAAGTCTGATTATACAAGCTGTGACTGTTAACAATATAAATGAGTTTCAGCAGTCACTAAAAGAAGTAACAGGTAATAACTAGTTCATGTAGGTTGGGTTACGCAAAGCCTTCACCCAACCTATAGTTTTTAAATACTGCTATACAAGTTTCCGCACGTTAAATATACAGGAGTTAGAGCTTATGTTTAGGCTAGATGATTTGAAAAAAACACGCTACTTTCAGGATGTAGGTGCCTGTTCCACAAGACTGCTCCTGAAAGATTTGTGATTTTAGTGTAGGAAGCCTGCTATTGAACCGACTATTAGTAGGACTCCCATTGCTAGACGATACCAAACGAAAATCCATGTGTTGTGTTTTTCTAAGTAGCGTAGTAGTCCGTATATTGCTAGGAATGCGGAAATGCTAGCAGAAGTAAGACCTATACCCAGAACCATCCAACCGTGTGCATCTAAACCTGCTTTGAATAATGTATGTAATTCTACTGCTCCTGCTAGTAATACTGCTGGTAAACCTAGTAGGAAGGAGAATTTTGCTGCTGTTTCTCGTTCCATTTCTAGAAAAATGCCTGTTGTTAATGTGGAACCTGAACGGGATACTCCAGGTATTAACGCAAATGCTTGTGCAACTCCTACTAGTAAACCATCGCGCGTGTTTAGCTGGTTAAAAGTGCGTTTGTGATGAGTACGTTTTTCTGCGTAAGCTAGTAATAGTGACATTACAATAGATGCGGCGCCTATTACTATTAAACTTCTAAATGGAGAATTTGGTACGTTTAATGACTTTTTGAATAAGGCGCCGAGAATAATTAAAGGTATTGTACCTACTAATATACCAAGTGTAAGTCGAAAGGCACCACTATCAAAATTTCTAGATTCAATTGCCCGAAATGTACCTCCAGCTAATTGTTTAATATCTTTCCAAAAATAAGCGATAACAGCAGCTAACGAAGCAAGTTGCATGGCAGCAGAAAACGCTGAACCTGGGTCTGTCCATCCTAGTAATGCTGGCACTATCCTTAAATGAGCAGTACTGCTAATTGGTAATAATTCAGTAATCCCTTGCACAATTCCTAAAATTATAACCTTAAACCACCCTAATTCTACAAACCCTAAATCTACATCACTATTAGCAGAAGCTGTAGCGATAAATGTATCAATGAAGTTGTTAATCATACAAGTTGTATAAGTCATAAAAATTACTAACTTTATGGATAATCTTACCACCCAATGAATATTTATTTACCAAAATCTTGACCGATTATAACTGTAACGTCAGAATATATATCCCCAATTGAATCAATTTCTACTTCTCCAATTCCCAAAGTATCTCTAACAGCGTTTGCTGCTTCTACATTACCTTTCTGAGCTATAATCTTTGTTTTGGGAAGAGGAAAATTCTCTGCGTCCACTTCATGATTTGAAACATAAGCGCGCGGGAAACCGTGTTCAGTTAGAAATGTTGCAGCTTTTCTAGAAAGTTTAGATTCTTCAGTTCCATTCGATATCGCTAACTTGATTTTGCTTTTTTGAGTGTCGGTAATTTGAGTATCGCTATTAGCTACTTGGTCACTCTTAACATCAAAATAGTTTGCTAGTATAGGCGGTATCCCTTCACGGTTCGCTATCCAATAGCTGAGTTTATATTCACTGCGCTCACTAAAACGACCAGGTAACATTACTAAACTAATGCTTTTACGGTCGCTGTGACTGAGAAACTCGAATATACCTAAGATTTCGCCAATTGAAAAGTCAGTGTCTACATTATTTTTGATGACACCAAGTAATTGCGGTATTTTCGCCACTGTCTCAGGTTTTAAAAGAGTTTGCAACAGTGCTTTTAAAGCTTCCTGCTGTCGTTGAACTCTACCAATATCACCTAGTTCATCGTGACGAAAGCGGACGTATTCTTGAAAGTGCTGACCGTTAAGCTTTTGTTTACCTGCTTGAAAGTCTATATATAATTTCTGGGTTTTATCTACATAATGCATTGGTTTAGCAATGTTAACTTCCACGTCTCCCAAAACATTGATTAATTCTATAAAACCCTCGGTGTCAACCCTGACATAATGGTCAATTGGTATATTAGACAACAAACTACTAACTGCTTTTGCCGCTGCTTCGGCGCCACCTATCACATTAGCATCATTAATTTTGTCTATTCCCTTTCCCGGTAATTCCACAAGTGTATCCCTAGGAATTGACAAAACATTAATTTTATGGGTGTCAGGCATCAAACGTACTAGTAACATTGTGTCACTGTTACCTGCTAATGCTTGAGTATGTGTCGGGTCTTGGGAGTGGGGATGACCGGAGTTATCTATACCTAGAAATAGAATGTTTACAGGACGAGTTAACGTATCGGGAATTAAGGAGTCATTGCTACGCGCGTTAGGTAGATGAGCAGAAATACTTTTTCTAAACGGAGTGCCAGCAAGTATAGATGCTGATATCAAGCTAAATAGAAAACAGCCAGTCACAATACTAACTGCTAAGAACCAAGAGAACTTACCTTTATTTTTCTCAATATTCTCATCTTGCTTACTCTCATCATTATTTACATTTCTTTGCTCTTTTCCTGTTCCCATATTTCATCCTCACACTACATTATGTAGACTCACTCAAGGTCATCAAATACTGGTGTTAAGTTAGTAAAAACTTGTTGTATACGAGAAAACATCTAAGAGTTTATCTATACAAAGCTTCACCAAGAATTTGACTACCTAGATTGTGGATTATTTTTGCAAAAATAACTATAAATTATTCGCAAGTTTTTTTAATCTTGTGAATGGTATAAAAAAAACTTATTCAGTTTCGGTATTGTAATGAAAATTATAATTTGTTAATATTTTTGACTACGTGACCAATGACAGTAGGGTTATGGGTTCAACTACCCCACCCTACGGAGGGTGGGGATTGTAGGGGGTAAGCCTTACGACTTTAAGTGTTGAATAGCCCATTGAGACGCGGTTCTGCAAAAACTACCGGATTCTTCCCTAGTCCGGATTAAATTTCAGCCATCTTATCAATGGTGTTGGGTAGAGCCAAGACATCATAATCGCGTTGGGCAAAGGGACTATTAACTTTACTCGGAGGATTATCTCTCTATGCGAGTACCTGTATTATCGCCTGATGGCAAAGCATTAATGCCGACAAAACCAAGTCGGGCACGTCGATGGTTAAAACAAGGTAAAGCTAAAGTGGTGTATAACGACCTTAGCATTTTTCAAATTCAATTAATTGAACATCCTAAAACTACCAACGCACAACCAATTGCTGTTGGTGTTGACCCAGGCAAACATTACACAGTGCGATTCGTTCCCGTACAAAGTGCGGCTGCATAAGTCGTAATGTATACGGGGTAAGGCTCTCAGCCTCTCGTAATGGTTGAAACAAACCTTAACAACTTGCCAATCATGTAGGTGTAAAACCTACCCCGCAGGTGTAGGCGGTGACAGCACTTCCCTTACGGTAGAGAGTGGTCTTCAATCCGTAAAGCAGGGATGAAAGACGGTATCTGGTAGCCTAATCTGGAAACCCGGCAAGCAAAGAGCCTATGAGTAGCGTAAGCAAAGGTGACACCAACCATCGTAGTTGAGCACTAGTGAAATCAGGCTGATACACTAGAACCAAAAGGTGAAGGATATGGGGCTGGCTGCTTGTGTACAGACCAGTTTACACCCCCGATAAACCCGGTGGACTGCACCACTCTAAAGGCTCAAAGAATGATTAGCAGGAACGAAGTAACCCTCGATAAAGCTCTCGGCTGCCAATAAGTCGAGAAATCAACCAAGATGCAAACTCTGGAAAAAACCAGGCTTATCGAAGGAAAGATTGAGTCTCAAGCGAATGCCTTGCTGTAATGGCAAGGATATGCAGACAGACTCACGATTAAGTGAAAGGAAAGGTTGTAAGTAGCGATGAATACAGCAAAAGCCCACTCAAATGTGAGGATTGCATGGGAAAACGACATACCCTACCCAGTTAGTATGCTGCCAACTTGTTGGCAAGATATCAATTGGAAAAAAGTAGAACGTCGTATTTTTAAGTTGCAAAAACGAATTTTCCAAGCCTCTGCTCGTGGAGATGTCAAAACAGTTCGCGGACTCCAAAAACTGATGCTGAAATCCTGGTCAGCTAAGTGTTTAGCGGTACGAAAGGTTACACAAGACAACACAGGCAAAAAGACGGCAGGTGTGGATGGAGTTAAATCTTTGTCCCCAACAGCACGTATGCGTCTGGTAGGGCAACTCGAAACCACAGGCAAAGCTAAACCAACTAGAAGAGTTTGGATAGATAAGCCAGGGAAAGAAGAAAAACGCCCCCTATCAATACCTACAATGCACGACCGCGCACTACAATCACTAACCAAATTAGTATTAGAACCTGAATGGGAAGCTCGATTTGAGCCAAACTCCTTCGGTTTTAGACCAGGGCGCTCGACCCATGACGCAATTGAAGCAATTTTCATATCCATCAATCAAAAGGCAAAATATGTCTTAGATGCCGATATATCGAAGTGCTTCGATAAAATTAACCACAAACAACTGTTAGAAAAACTAAATACCTTCCCCACCTTACGGAGACAAATCCGAGCTTGGTTAAAAGCTGGTGTGATGGATGGAAAACAGTTGTTCCCAACATCCGAGGGCACGCCACAAGGTGGAGTATGTTCGCCACTTTTAGCTAATATTGCCCTCCACGGTTTAGAAGAAAGAATCAAACAGTTTGCTGATACACTTCCGACCAGAAATGGATTTGGAAAAAGGGACAATCGTAAAGCCCTAAATTTCATTAGGTACGCCGATGATTTTGTTCTTCTACATGAAGACATAACCGTAATCACTAGATGTAAAGAGACAATTATCTCGTGGTTAAGTGACATGGGACTAGAATTGAAACCAAGTAAAACACGGATTACCCACACTTTAAACGGATATGAAAATGAAGAACCAGGATTTAATTTCCTCGGGTTTCATATCAGACAAATTCCGGTAGGTAAGTACCAATCGGGAAAAAGAGCAAAGGGAGTCGGGTTGCTAGGTTTTAAAACCAGCATCACCCCAAGCAAGGAGAAAATTAAGGAACACTACCAACAAATTGTAGAGATAATAAACGCTCACAAAGCAGCCCCTCAAGCTGCGTTAATTAAACACCTAAATCCTGTGATTAGAGGGTGGGCAAACTATTACTCTAGTGTAGAAATTTCAAAAATACTTGGAAAATTAGATTTCTTAATTTTTCGGAAACTACAAGCTTGGGCACGCTTTCGCCATCCAAATAAATCCAAAACATGGATAAACAAAAAATATTGGCAAAGCATTGATAATGACAACTGGGTTTTCGCAACTTCAGGAGACAATCCTCTAACACTAATAAAATATGCCCACACTAAAATTGAAAGGCATATTAAAGTAAAAGGGGAAGCCTCACCTTTCGATGGAAACCTGGTTTATTGGAGTACAAGAATGGGTAAACACCCTGAAATGCCATCTCGAGTGGCATTCTTGTTAAAACAACAAAAAGGGAAATGCGCCCACTGCGGATTACACTTTAAAGATGGAGACATAATCGAAATAGACCATATCACCCCTAAGTCGAAAGGCGGAAAGGATGAATACAAAAATTGGCAACTTCTCCATCGACATTGCCATGATAGAAAAACCGTCAGCGATGGCAGTTTTGGCGCAAAATCTGGCTGTAATAGTGCCAAGCCTAAACCACCCTTAAATTGAGGATAAAGTTGGTTATGAGGTATGTTTGACAAACATCACTTTTTCGAGGAGCGGAATGAGGGGAAACCCTCACGTTCCGTTCTGGAGAGCAGCGGCTCTCGTGAGGGAGTCGCTGACTTTACTGGTATCGGTGTACAGTCTGCCAAGTTTACTCTGTGGCTTACTCATATACAATTACCATTCCAAACGGTCTTTGATAGAATGAAGCAACGACGCATGATGCGGAGAAATCGCAGAGGTAAGCGTATTAACCGCAAATTACCTTTTAAGAAACGCGCGCATCGAGAAAAACGATTTGATAATCGTAAGAAGCGTAAAATACCGCCAAGTATTCGAGCTAACCGCGAGCTTGAATTGCGCGTAATTAAAGAATTATCATCAATTTACCCAATTACCAATGTTGTTTACGAAGTAGTAAAAGCGTCCGGTGATAAAGGGTTTAGTCCGGTGATGGTTGGTCAAAAATGGCAACTGGAAAACCTAAAAAAATATGGTGAGGTAAAACATCTAGAAGGTTGGGAAACTGCTAACATCAGGCAGCAATTAGGGTTGTACAAACAGAAAGATTCTAAGTGTGATGCAATTCCCGCAACGCACGCAGTAGATGGGGTCGCACTTGCCTGTAGCGTTTTCATCAAGTACGGCATGGTTGACAGTCAATCAATGCGATGGAAGGGTGAAGTAAAAGTTACACCTGCACCATTTACTGTGATTCGTCGTCCACCTGTATCACGGCGCCAACTTCACTTGATGCTGCCTTCAAAAGGTGGAAAACGTCGTAAATATGGCGGAACTACTACTCGTCATGGTTTTAGAAAAGGCGATTATGTCAAAGCGACTCAAGGCAAGAAAACCTTTTTTGGTTGGGTAAGTGGTGATACAAAAACGGCTGTTTCCGTGTCTGACGTTAACTGGGAACGGTTAGGTCAGTGTACCAAAAGCAAAGTCCAATTAGTGAGGCGCAACACAGGATTGATTGTGCTACCAAATCGGAAATTATCAAATTTGATGGCATCGAACCATCAAATTTGATTGCTATCCCTAAGAGACCTACATAGTCGAGGTCGGGGTATCTTTCCTTCGGAACACTGCGTGAACGCAAAAAAAGATGAAAAATATAGTTTTTTGTGACTTTGATGGTACTATAACTGCTCAAGAGACTTTTGTTGCTGTTTTGAAGGAGTTTGCGCCTCAACTGGCGGCTGAGTTAATACCTCAAATGTATGAATTGAAAGTGACGTTACGTGATGGTGTGCGTCGCATACTGGAGTCAATACCATCCGAACGTTTGCCAGAAATTATCGAATTTACTCGGTGCCAACCAATGCGCGCGGGACTTCCGGAATTATTAGATTTTCTTCAAGAACGGGATGTGCCGTTCGTGGTTGTATCAGGTGGGTTACGTTCGATGGTTGAAGTTGTATTAAATTCTTTAGTACAACGCACTCACGCTATTTACGCGATAGATGTAGATACGAGTGGTTCGCATTTTCGTGTTGTATCACCTTATGAAGGTGAAACTGAGTTGGTTGATAAAGTCAAAGTTATGGATTTATACGACGCAACGAATATTAAAATAGCAATTGGTGATTCTGTCACCGATTTAAATATGGCATTGACGGCGCCTACTGTGTTTGCCCGTGACCGTTTAGCAAAATATCTCTCAGAACGAAACAAACCTTATATTGCTTTTGATGATTTTTTTGATATTCGCACTGCTTTAATACAAATGTGGGATGCCTAATAAAATGAAGCAAGAATTACTTGATACAGTTAGTACCAATTATGACCCTCGTCCAGAACTTATTGACGCTGCTACTTATTTCCACGCACAAGGTTGGATGTTAGGTACAGCAGGGAATATTTCGGCAAAAATGCCCGATAACAGTTTTTGGATTACTGCCAGCGGTAAGTCAAAAGGAAAACTAACTAGCGGAGATTTTGTACGTGTTTATCCTGATGGTAGTGTAGAGGTGCCGTTGGAAGCATCAATAAAACCATCAGCAGAAACCTCTATTCACTCGTGCATTTACGAACTATTTCCCGATGCACAAGCTTGTTTTCACGTTCACTCAGTCGATGCGAATTTAGTATCGCACTTTGTTGAGGGTGACAAATTACCGTTACCACCTTTGGAAATGATTAAGGGTTTGGGTATTTGGGAAGAAAACCCTAATTGTATGATGCCTTTGTTTGATAACCATTTAAAGGTTCCAAAAATTGCTGATGATATCAAAACCCGCTTTTTAACACAAAAACCCCAAATACCCGCTTTACTAATTCGTAACCACGGTGTTACAGTCTGGGCAAACTCGCTTGAAACCGCGCGTAATTATATTGAGATTACAGAGTTTGTGTTTCGTTATATGGTCGCGGCAAGAAAAGCTGAAATTTAGCTAGATATTGAACTAAGTACTACTTATGACCCTTCGCGTTGTTGCCCGTGTTGTCACGTTACCCGGTAAGGAAAATGACTTTAAAGCTTTGGCATTACGTCTTGTCGAAGCTTCAAGAGTTGAAGCAGGATGCGTTAAGTATGAACTGCTGCAAAATTTAGAGGACTCGACTGATTTTACCTTTGTCGAAGAATGGACTGATGATGCTGCTTTGAATTTACACTTTCAGGCGCCGCATTTTGCAGAAGCTGCTGGAAAACTGGATGGTATCGTTGCTGTGGCACCTGATATTCGTCGTTATGAATTGGTGTATTAATTTATTATTCCATACCATACGCTCGAAGGGTATGGCTACACGAGCGAAGCCTGCCTTCGCAGGCTTCATAAGATGGGAGTTAAGTAATTTTACTGTAATGGTATTTATAATTTGAGCAACCTTGCTGTAACAAGATTGCTCAAAATGGTTCAGTATATAGTTTGGCTTTAGAAGGTTCGCAATATATTCATTTTATAGAATATAAATATTTGAATAAGCTTCAGTAGAAATACTAGAAATTTAATTCTGTCGGGTGCCTTATCCGAGAATATACGTGATACCTCCATTATTTAAGGTCTCTTATGCCAAAATCAACCATTACGGTGATGTTAGCGCCTTCATAACCGTGAAATAATACGTTTATGCGATTATACTCGGCTAGTATATTTATGGTTATGAGTTCTAATATTACATCTGCCGTTACATTTCAAACCAAAACACTACGCTTGCGAAATAGCGTACTCAAAGCTTTGAGTTTCGGTATAGTATCAACACTCGCGACTGCAACTCCAGGATTCGGCGCCGACCGTATAGCTTTTTATTATCCTCCATTCGGTGAGTTTACGATATCTACCGATGATATTGCAACTTATGCGGAGTCCGGTCGCGTTACTGACGACTTTGCTTTTTATCTAAACCGTGTTCCTTCTGCACAACGCGCGCAATTTCGGCAACTACTTAGGACTCGTTTCAAATTGAGTCGAACTTTAGTGTCGCAAGTTACATATGCACAGTTAGGGGAGAGTGTGGTGCGACGGTTGTCTGAGTTGATAATGACGGAAACAAGGGAAGGCAGTTTTTATGCTTTGCGTTCGTCATTGATATTGGGAACAACTGAAAAGGGAGAATTAAATATCGTTGATGTAATTCGTCGCTACCCCTCTAGTACTATTCGTCTCAACCTAACTGAGGGACAGGAAATACTTTCTAATCTTTCTGAGTTAATAAGAACGAGGGATAAGGTTGTTGAGGGTCTAAAAGAAGTAGCTTCATCTCAAACTGCTGCTGTAACTACTGATTTTTCTCAACAGCCAGATTTGCGAGTTCCAGGTAGTTTTGGGTTTAGGGTAGTATCTTTGGAGATGAATGATACTTCTCGAGGTCGCACGTTTCCTGTTGATTTATACTTGCCACAAAATAAAGATAACAGTTCAGGGGGCGCCTCAACTTCCATTAAACCACCATTTCGACTAATTGTTATTTCTCACGGTGTTGCTGAAGACCGCGAAACTTTTGCTTATGCTGCAAAGCATCTTGCTTCCTACGGTTTTGCCGTCGCAGTTCTCGAACATCCAGGTAGTGACGCGAAAAAAATTCAGCAGTACTTTGCAGGTTTAGCAAGTCCACCAGAAGCGCGCGAGTTAATTAACCGTCCTTTAGATATTAAATTCTTACTCGATCAACTGCAACGCCTTAATCAATCGGGTTCAAATTTTGTCGGACAACTTAATGTCCAAGAAGTTGGTGTAATAGGACACTCTTATGGTGGTTATACAGCTTTAACCCTAGCAGGCGCCACAATAGATGCTAGGTCGGTTCTTCAACAATGTAATCCGAATAATTCCTTAAATTTATCAGTATTTCTACAGTGCCGTGCAAATGAATTATTACGGCAGAGAATTCCAATTCCACCACTGCAAGACACGCGCGTTAAAGCAATAATGGCTTTAAATCCTTTAAGTAGTGTTGTATTAAATCAGAAAGGAGTTAGCCAAATTCAAGTTCCTGTAATGTTAATCGGTGGTAGTCAGGATGTGATAACACCAGCAGTTCCCGAACAGGTAATTCCTTACTCATGGTTAACGACGCAAAATAAGTATTTAGGATTAATCGAGAAGGGGACTCATTTCTCAGTGTCAGAAAAATTAAATGCTACCGAAAGTGTTCTACCAGTACCGAGGGGATTAATTGGTCCTGACCCAGCAATTGCCCAAACATATGTTAAAGCATTAAGCGTTGCATTCTTTGAAACCCACTTATCAAACCAGCAGCAATACAGTCCATATTTAAGTGCTTCCTATGCTCGCTATATTAGTAAGGCGCCGGTGAATATAGATTTAGTGCGTTCATTAACGAATGAGCAAATAGAGAAAATATTCGCGAATAATGGCAGGTAAAAAACGTAGGGTGCGTGACGCTACGAAAAAACTTCAACGCAGTTATAGGACTTGTAGCGTCACGCACCGACTATTAATTGTGATTAAATCTATCTAGTAACTCAGAGCGCGATAACTGCTGTATCAAGGGTATAAACTCCTCTTCTCCCAATGCTGACAAAGGTTGAATAATTTGATTGAGTTCGTCATCTAGAGAACCAAACCTAAATTGCAGTAGCTTTTCAAAAAATCTATACAGAGCTTCCTGACGCTCCTCTTGGCGCCCTTCTTGGCGCCCTTCTTGTCTAACTTCTTCTAGCTTTTGCAAATAAATCGGTGATAAAGTCATAATTAAATCCCTGCCCTCTTCTTCTGGGGGTTCTTTCAGTTGTAAGGTAGCCTTTAAACTTAATAGTAAGTTAACAGCTTTTTCCCGTAATGGGTTATTTAGTGGTAATGCTTCTAATTCCTTTATAGCTCGTTTTTGAGTTCCATCTCGACCCAAAAGCCTTAACCATAATGTTTCAGGTATCTCAGGCAGCTGATGAACGGCAATAATTGCACATCTAGTCTTTTTGCCAAGGAAATGTATTCCTATACACCAGTTTTGTTGGTCGAGTTTTGCATTGAATCCATCATCCAGCAATTCTTCCGATGCTGTCGGAGATATAATCCACAACCGTGGTAAGTCATCCATTGATAAGGGAGTTTCTGTTCGTCTGCTTTTTCGCTCTGCTTCGGCAAAGGTGGAGAATAGTTTACCTATACAACTACAAACTTCTAACGGTTGTACTGCATTCCGAAACGGTTCAAATAATGCTGCTGTATGTGCGAATCGTCCTAATAACCCTAATTCTACTGAAGATTCAGGTGGATGGGGAAATGGTGCAAAGTATACATCGATTTCTCTAATTTCTGATGATACTTTTTTGTCTGTCTTTACTTCTCCTACTGTCCCTAATAGTGCTTGTAAATAATTTTTGGAGAACTCGTCGTATGGGAATTGAGTCATTTCATGATTATTTTGAATACACCAGAATTATTTTATATACAAGTATCCGTATAAAGGTACTAAACAAAATAATAATTTAATTGAACATTCCGGTTAAAATTTCAGTTATATTTTTAAATGATGTTTGTATTTTATATTACTTTGGTTGTTGAGGTAAAATAGGGATTATAAGAAGATTGGCAACGGATTATGTAACGGATTTAACGGATAGATTTATCAGTTATTTTTGATACATTTGTATAAATATGAGTAAAAAAGATTTATTTCGTAACCAAATTTTTACGGTAGAGAATTTTCTTTCACCAACAGAATGCGCTGAGTGTATTAATTTTACTGAAAATCTTGGTTACACCGACGCTCCTATTACTACCAACAAAGGATTTGAAATGCGTCCCGAAGTGCGGAATAACCAGCGCGTTATTGTTGATGATGAGGAGCGTGCGGTTTACCTATGGCAGCGCTTATCAGATTATATTCCCAAAACTATTAATAGACGAGGCACCGTTGGATTAAACGAACGCTTTCGTTTTTATAAATATAGTCCGGGTCAACGTTTTGCTCCTCACAAAGATGGTTCCTACTTGAGAACTAATGGCGAAGAAAGCTTTTTAACTTTTATGATTTATTTAAATAGTGCCTTTGAGGGAGGGGAAACTTGTTTTTATTTACCAAACGCTTCTGGTACTCGTACTTTATCTGTTATTCCTAAAACGGGTATGGCTTTGTGCTTTTTTCATGAATTATTACACGAAGGCGCCTCTGTTATTCAAGGGCAAAAGTATGTTTTGCGTACAGATGTTATGTATGAGCAATATAAGTGCTGAGTATTGAGTGCTGAGTGCTGAGTAAAATACAATATTCTTTACTCAGGACTCAGCACTTTCTACTTTCTACTGTACAGTCCACCATGCTAATGCATAGGGTTGTTTTGCTTCGTTGACTTGTTTTGTGTATTGAACGCGAATTTTGTATTTACCTGCATTTGGAACTGGGCAAAATATATGTTCGACGCTATCAACTTCGCTAACTGAGGAACATGCTACCGAAGTGGCGCCGTTGGGAGTGTCTTGAACTAAGTATAAATCTAAATTATTTAAACCTCGGTCGCGAAAGCTTTCTCCATCATCGTACATTTGATTATTATTTTTATCTTCGAGTTCAACTAACCTATCCCAACTCAAAGTTAAAGATACAAAACTATTTGCTTTGAGTGGTTTTGCTAATGGATAATCTACTGAACTATTTGCTGTTATTGTATTGTAATCCCAACCTAAAGCGGGTACTTGTTGGTTCGGTTGCCATTGTCCTGCACTAAATTGTTGTAAAGCGCGCGATGCGTTTAAGTGTCCAGCCCCCATTTGAGCATGAAGTGGTATTTTTGGGTTTTTATAAGCATCTGAACTCAACCAGTCTAAATTCTGTTTGTCAATAATAGTCCGAGTCATCCCTAACCGTAACCCATCACCATTGTCTTTGATTTTATCGGCAGAGTTTAGTAATATTGCTTTCATGACTTCGTGGTGCCGTGAAGCTATACTCCAATTAGGCTGTTTTTTTCTCAACTGTCTATCGCCAAACTCTTGCAACAAAGCTATAGTTCCCGTCACGTGAGGCGCCGCGAAACTTGTACCTGTAACTTTATTTACCTTACCATCAGGATTTAACATCCGAATATTACTGCCGGGAGCGAGAATACCGACCGAACGGCGAACTCCTATGTTAATTTCTTTACCAGCTAAACGAGCAGCTACGCCTTCGTTTGCCGCAGCTAGGTTGGAAACGTCTACTTTTGTAAACATATCACCACGACGCGAAGAAAATGCGACATTCAACGCATTAAAATTATCGGTGGGAATGGGAATACCACCTTTACCTTGATTTCCTGCAATAATGTATAGCGAATTCTGAGTTCGACTCAACCAGTCAATGCACATTGTTAGTAACGCATTGCCATCGAGAACAGGGTCGGGACGGGGGTCACGGTTTAGTGGTTCTCCAAAGCTAAAATTAATCGCGCGCACATCACCACCATTTTGTGATGCAATATGCTGCGCTGCTATACATTCTTCCGGTTGTCCTTGGCTTTTCGTCGAACCAACTGCTGAAGAATAAAGTCTTGCATCGGGTGCAACCCCTGGAAACGCTTTGTCGTTACTTACCATCACACCCGCCACATTGTGTGCATGAGGATCAACACCGCTATTCGACTTTGCTGGCACAGTTCGCGAAAATACTGCCACAGGTGATAAAGCTCGATTATTTGAAACTGCTTTATCGACTCCGAACTTTCCTGGGCGCCCAATTTCAACTTGACCAATGGCAATTTTCCGCCCAGTTAAATTATAGGGAGGTTTATGCAGCTTGAGCGCATCGATTCCATAACTGTCTATTGAACTACTGAATTTAATTGCTAGAACTGGTGTACTCAATAAAGCTGTACTTAATAATCCCCAAAATACCCAGGTTTGTTTTTTCGCCATTTGTCTTTGTGAATGGTTAATGTAGGATGAAATTATGTAGATGAGCATAGGCTCATATTTTGTTACAATGCATACAGAAACTGAACGCATCTTAAGCCACTAGCCATGACCCATACGCCATCCGAAAAGCCCATTGTAATTGCTCCGTCTATATTATCAGCAGATTTTAGCCGTTTAGGAGAAGAAGTTCGTGCCGTTGATGAGGCAGGAGCTGACTGGATTCACGTTGATGTAATGGACGGACGTTTTGTTCCTAATATAACCATAGGTCCGCTGATAGTGGAAGCGATTCGTCCAGTTACAACAAAACCACTCGACGTTCACTTAATGATTGTTGAACCAGAAAAATACGTTGCTGATTTTGCCAAAGCTGGCGCCGACCATATTACGGTACACTGCGAGCATAATGCATCCCCGCATTTACACCGTACCCTTGGTTTGATCAAAGAGCATGGCAAAAAAGCAGGTGTAGTTCTGAATCCTTCAACTCCGCTGGATTTTATTGAGTATGTGCTTGATCTTGTTGATTTAGTATTAATCATGAGCGTTAACCCTGGTTTTGGGGGTCAAAGCTTTATTCCTGGGATGGTGCCCAAAATTCGTAAGTTGCGTCAAATGTGTGACGAACGCGGTTTAGACCCTTGGATCGAAGTTGATGGTGGACTAAAAGCGAATAATACTTGGCAGGTTTTGGAAGCTGGCGCCAACGCCATTGTTGCAGGTTCTGCTGTGTATAATGCTCCTAATTACGCAGAAGCTATCGAAGCTATCCGTAACAGCAAGCGTCCAACTCCGGAATTAGCCAAGGTTTAACCAAAAGGCTTTATAAACCAAATCTACATATCATAGATTACAAGTGGGCTGCTACTAGCAGCCTATTTTCATAATTATTTGTGGATTTGTGGATTTGTGGCACAGGCATCACGAACTGTGACTATTTATTTTACTTATGCTTCGCCACAGGTTATCATATCTATACTATTAATGCCTTATTTAACTCCCGACTATTTACTGGAGTCAGGAATATAAACGACTTGATAAGTTTATATAAATCAATTTATATAATTAATAAATGCTTTTCAAAGACTATTTGATAAAGCAAAATTAATTTTAATTAATTACAAAGATTGTTAAGTTTCAGGTAAGACAACAATGATAGTAAATACTCCAACAATTTTAGCGTCAGATTTTGACGGTGTTATTTGCGACGGTATGGTTGAGTATTTTGAGGTTGCTTGGCGAACATATTGCCAAATTTGGGCGCCGACTCAACAAATAGCATCTGATGATTATGCCGCCAGATTTTATAGTCTTCGACCAGTGATAGAAACAGGTTGGGAAATGCCAGTTTTAATCAAGGCAATAGTAGATAATATATCAGAAGACAATATATCGAAAAACTGGGCAAATATCAAAGAGCGAATTTTAACAGAACACAATCTTCAGTCATCGAACGTTGCACATAAACTTGATACATTACGCGATGAATGGATTGAGAATGACTTAGAAGATTGGATGAGTCTACATAGATTTTATCCGGGAGTTGCCGACAAAATTAGAAGTATAATTGCGAGTGGTATAAAAATATATATAGTCACAACAAAAGAAGGTAGATTTGCACACAAGTTGTTGCAAAAAGAAGGAATTGATTTACCGCGCGAAGTAGTTTTTGGAAAAGAAGCAAAACGTCCCAAATACGAAATATTGAGAGAATTGAAAGCAAATGCAGAAAACGCGAATATTTGGTTTATCGAAGACCGCTTAAACACCTTACACTTAGTTGAGCAGCAAAGCGACTTAGATGATATTACCCTATTTCTTGCAGATTGGGGTTACAACACTCCATCTGAACGATTAACTGCCCACAACGACCCACGTATACATTTGTTATCATTAGCACAATACTCACAAGATTTTTCCAAATGGGTTTAGAAGAGTGCTGAGTGCTGAGTGCTGAGTGAAGAGTGGAAGTATATAATGTTTGACATGATTAATTGGCAATATTTTAACTAACAATTTCTAACTTTTAACTTTTACTTAGCACTCAGCACTCAGCACTTTCTACTCCTACTCAGCACTTTTTACTTATTTTTATGCTTGACTTAACAAAACTCTCGCGTCAAATTCAAGGTTTGAGTCAACATCTGACGCAGGAAGCTGCCGCAGGGCAAAAGCGTTTAGAATTAGCGTCGAAATATTTAGTTGATGCGTTTTCGCGTCAGGATGAATTTGTCGAGAAGCAAGATAAGTGGAAAGACCGGATTATTTTTGCGAATGCGACTCCTATGGAACCGCTTAATAGTCGCATTGATATCCCTGTTCCACCGAAGGTACACACCGTTATTGCTACTGATGGTTCGCAAATAGCACCCAATCACCACGAAATCGCTTACTGTTACCTTATTAATATTGGACGAGTTGTTCTGCATTACGGACAAAATAAGCATCCACTTCTCGATAGTTTACCTGAAGTGTTTTATCGTCCTGAAGACTTGTATGCTTCTCGTAAATGGGGAATACGCACTGAGGAATGGATGAGTTTTCGACGCACTGCTTCCGAAGCAATGGTTTTAGCGGAGTTAGCTTGTGGACTTCTCGACGCACAAACCCCGCTCTTAAATCCGCGCGTTCCAACGCTGGCAATGGTGGATGGTTCCCTTATTTATTGGTTTCTCGAACAGTTACCTCTAGAAGCGCGCGAACATATTTTACCACCTATTCTCGAAGCATGGGGTCAAATGAAATCCAGTCGCGCGCCTTTAATGGGTTATCTCAGCGCTTCACGTAACGTTGAGGGAGTCAACTTTTTACGATTGCTTGCCTGTACTCACCCTGTTCCTGATTGTCTTAGTTTTTGTCCTAACCAAAACGATAAAGTCCCTTGTAAAGTTTTTGACCCGCTACGCGATAGTACCCTTTGGGCTACCCAACTCCAACCTGGACAGCGTGGACCCCTGTGGCGTAGTAACGCACGTATTCTCGAATTGTACCAAGACCAGCAAATCTATTTCTGTTATGTTCACGTCGGAACCGAAATTGCACGGATTGAAGTACCAAGGTGGGTTGCAGAAGATACAGAACTATTTGACGAATCTCTTGGATTAATGTTAGCTCAGGTCCAAAAAGGTTATGGTTATCCTGTAGCAATTGCAGAAGCACACAACCAAGCTGTTGTTAAAGGTGGAGATAAAGCGCGCTTTTTCTCGGTTTTAGAACGGCAAATGATTAAAGCTGGGCTAAAAAACGTTGGAACTTCCTACAAAGAAGCGCGTAAACGAGGAAGTATTGCTTAAATAATTGATCCCCCCAACCCCCCTTAATAAGACCTACAGTGTACACACATCTTTGAATAACACCCCTTTTTTCCTCTCTTTGTGTTCTTTGTGCCTTTGTGGTTTATCTTTTTAAGGAACCACAAAGACACGAAGGACACAAAGGAAGAGAAGAAAAGTAACTTTGAGAGACTTGTGTGTACACGGTAAGGGGGTTAGGGGGGATCATCATGCGTCAAATCATTCTCTTTGTAACAATTCCTTGTTTTCACGGTGGTTGTAATATAATTTTTACCTTAAGCTACTTAACAAGTATGGTAGCAAACCATCGAGAATGTACTACGTAAATAAATGAGAATTCTGCTTGTTGATGATGACGAAATATTTTCCGAGCTGCTGAAAGCCAATTTAGTCGAGCAGAATTATGTTGTTGATGTTGCTCCCGATGGAATTGACGGTTGGGATTATGTTGAGGCTACTAGCTATGATTTGATTGTTTTGGATGTTATGTTACCAAAACTTGACGGTATTAGCTTTTGCCGGAAGCTACGCGCGAAGGGTTTACAGGTTCCGGTGCTGCTTCTAACTTCTAGGGGTGTGAGCGATGATAAAATAATGGGTCTTGATGCAGGTGCCGATGATTATGCAGTCAAGACGATATCGCTACCAGAACTCGAAGCACGTATTCGCGCGTTGCTGCGTCGAAAAGCAAATACAGCTTCTCCAGTCCTAGTGTGGGGAGATTTACAGTTAGACCCTAGCAAATGCGAAGTGAGGTATGGGGAAATATTGCTTAACTTAACTGCGAAAGAATATGGCTTACTCGAATTATTCATGCAGAATAGCCAAAAAATTCACAGTCAGACGAGTATTCTAAGTAAATTATGGTCGTTAGAAGATGAACCTCCAAGTCCCGAAACAGTAAGGGCACTTATTAAACGGTTACGACAAAAACTCAAATCTGTCGGCGCCTCCGATTTGATCGAAACTGTATATGGAATGGGATATCGTCTTAACCCAGCTTTTCAAAAAGCACTATCCACTAAAACTACTATCCCAATTCCAATAATTGACAATAAAATTCAAGGAAAGAAATCCTTACAGGCGCCTTCTGGTAATTCACAACAAAGACGCGAAGAAATGTATCAAGAAAGTAAATTAAGTATTCTTGAACAAGTCACGCTGTTAAAATGCGCGGTTCGAGATGATGTAAACACAGCTATAAACGAAGCTCACAAATTAATTGGTTCACTCTCAATACTAAATCTACCTCAAGCCAGTTTAATTGCTCAAAATATAGAGACGCTTTTGCAAAACCAATTACCCTTAACATCACAACAACTTCAATTAGTAACTAATCAAGTCGAGACGCTACATACTCTCGTTCAATCTGCTTCCCAGCCAGATACTATACATCAATCTCAAACTCAAACTATAAAACCTCCAAAAAAACCTGAAGCAAAGGTAATGGTGCTAGATGACGACAAGCTGGTTTCACGTCTAGTACGAACTTTACTTGAACCTTGGGGATTACAAGTAACTATTCTCAACGACCCACAGCGACTTTGGGAAGAATTAGAGGCCGTCATACCCGACTTGTTAATTCTTGACGTACAAATGCCCCATACAAATGGCATTGAGTTGTGTCAAATGATACGCAATAATTCTCAATGGGCATGGTTGCCGATATTATTCCTAACAGGACAGCGTGATGCAGAAACGATACAAAATGTGTTTGCAGCAGGAGGAGATGATTATGTGAGTAAACCTGTTGTTGCACCGGAGTTGATAACGCGGATTTTCAACCGTTTAGAGCGCGCGCGTTTGCTGCGTGAGCAAGCAGAAACCGATACGTTAACAGGTCTACCAAATCGTCACCGTTCGACTCAAGATATAGATAAGTTCCTGCATTTAGCTTCCCAATATCAGCAGCCGTTTAGTTTGGCAGTATTAACATTAGATAAATTATCCCAAATCAATCGTGATTATGGACATCGACTCGGCGACCAAATGCTACGTAAGTTAGCTCATCTTTTACGTCTAGAATTACGGAATGAGGATATTGTTTCACGTTGGAACGGCGCCGAGTTTATTATTGGTATGTACGGTCTAAATCGCGGTGAAGGTGCAGACTGGTTAGCAGAAGTGTTGGAATTACTGCGACAAATTCAGTTTGATGTAGACAATATTACAAGCGTAAACGTTACTTTTAGCGCTGGTGTAGCTCAGTACCCAGATGACGCTAAAGACATTCAACCTCTTTATAAAAAAGCTGTATCGACATTAGAACAAGCTAAACAATCTGGATGTCAAGTATTATCAGCTACCTGGCAACCTATAAAAACCCATCCAATACCGTTAATGGATGTTATTTTACTACATCGCGATTCAGAATTCGCTAATCAAATAATGGGCGCCCTCGAAATTAGAGGTTATCATGTCCGATGGATACAAGATGGACAACGCGCGATGGATGCTTTGGCGCCTACCCCTAGTTTGTACGGTAAAGTTATTTTACTAGAGGATAATCTGCCAGATATATGTGGTTTAGATTTACTCAAAGAGTTTAAACGCGCGAAAGTTACACAACGTACAAAAGTTTTGTGGCTGTCTACTCAAGCTCAGGATGTTGAGACAGCGTTAAACTTGGGATGTTTTGATTATATTAATATCCCTTGCAACATTTCCGCTTTTATGCATAGGTTGCGACAAACTTTATTGTAACCCCCCAAAATTTTTAATGTTGGGTGATGTTGGGTTCCGTTCTGAGACCCAACCTACAATTCGTATTTTTGGCGTTCTGATAAAAGTGCTGTTTGAACTTGTTGGTATTCAGCTTCGATTTTATCGAGTTTATCCTCAATTCCAATTAAAGTTCCGCGCGTGAGCATCTCTTCTACTTTTTTGCATAATTCTCCAAAATGATTTGCTCCGAGTGTAGCGCTAGTGGATGATAAGGTGTGGGTTAGTCGTTGCAGGTCTTTTAAATTGGTTTGCGAATGCGCTAGCTTAATTTCTCTTAATAGTCTAGGAGCGTCATCAAGATATAAATCTATTGTCTCAATTAGAAATTCTGCGGGGTTGATTGTAGGATTAAAATCTGCTATCTGGAGAATTTCTTGTAGAGCGTTGGTGTCAATAGGGGAATTTGAATCTGAGGAATTATTTAAGAGATTATCTTTATTTGCTGTTTTATTTTCTATTTGATCTGGTTGAATCTCTAATCGCTGGCATTTTTTCAAAGCTTCGACGAGTTCATTAATACGAATGGGTTTACTAAGGTAGTCGTCAAAGCCTGATGCTAAACAGCGTTCGCGTTGCTCCCACATTGTACTAGCTGTCAGGGCGATAATTGATGGACGTTGAAAAGGCGCCCATTGTTGTTGGATATGTTGTGCTGCTGTCAACCCGTCCATTTCTGGCATTTGCATATCCATCAAAACTACGTCATAGGGTTGACTACGTAGCGCATTGAGTGCTTCTAAACCGTTATTTGCCAGTGCTGGTTCATAACCCATACGCTGCAACATCAACTTAATCATTCTCTGATTAATGGCATGGTCTTCGACTAACAATATTGTTAATGGATGTTTCTGTGCGATTAATTCAATTTTTGCATCGACAGTAATATCTAATCCCTCTACTGTCAGTGGTTCTGCACCTCGATGAACAACACTAGCAACACTTTCAGGAATTGCATCAACCTCGATTGTGAAGTAAAAAGTACTGCCTTTGCCTTTTTTGCTCTCAACCCATATTGTACCCCCCATCAACTCGCAAAGCTGCTTACATATCGCTAACCCTAAACCAGTACCTCCATATTGCCGTGATATTGAAGAGTTAACTTGACTGAATACTTTGAATAAGCGCTCTTGCTCTGCTGTCTCAATTCCTACACCTGTATCTTTAACTGCAAATTCCAGTATTTGTATATTTGATTGATTCTTATTAATATCAGCTTTTGATTTAGGAGTAACGTAAATTTCAATGCTGCCAGTACTGGTAAATTTAATGGCATTACTAATCAAGTTGACTAAAATCTGACGGACTCGTGTAATATCCCCAACTACCATTTTGGGAGTTTCTACGGAATCTACAAATTTTAACTTTAATCCTTTTTCTTTGGCTTTAGGCGCCAATAAAGCAATAGCTTCATGAATGCAACGTCTAACTTCAAAGGGTTGTGTTTCTAACTCAAGTTTTCCAGATTCGATTTTAGAAAAATCAAGAATATCATTGATGATTTTATGTAATGCAATACCACTAGTGTAAATCGTTTCGACGAAATCACGCTGTTCGGAAGTTAGTTCTCCGTTTAATAATAAAGTTGCCATTCCAGTTACTGATGTGATTGGAGTTCTAATTTCATGGCTAATCATTGCCATAAATTGCTGTTTAGCAAGTTCTGCTTGCTTACGCTCGGTCATATCACGAACAATGTACACATAACCTTGAAAATGTTCAATATCGGTTTGCAGCATTGAGCAAGAAACAGCAACAGGAATAATTTTACCGCTTCGAGTTTGACAGCTAGCTTCTACTTCACCAAAAGCAGCAGCTTCAATTCCTTTAAATATACTTGTTATATGCCTTCCAATTACCTCTGTTTCCTCATATTCTAAAAGAATAACTGTAGCTGGATTAATTCTTTTAATGTTCCCTGATGGTGTTGTCGTTAACATAGCATCAGACATCGAAGTTAGAATTTGCTCGATGTATTGCTTTGATGCGGTTAGATTGCGTAATAAAAAATTTGCCTGATTTGCACTTTGCATGAGCGATTGTTCCATTACCATTCGCTCAGTTGAATCGACAACGAAAACTATTAGTTCTTTTTGAGAAGATTCTTTTTGATTTTTTATTATATGTAAATCTATATATAAAGGCGAAAATGTGTCGAGTGAACGGCTTATTCCTTTGATTGGAAAATGCTTCTGCTCACCATTTAATATTTCATCTAAGGTTTCTTCAGTTCCAGTTAGTTCTGGAAAAGTGATCCGAATATCGCTACCTAGTTTTACTTGGTTAGGATTATCTGCAAAATGCTTAACTTTTGGAGATATTTCGACAATTTTATAATCTTCACAGATAATTAAATATTCTATGACGTTAATGGACAATAGGTCATTTATTAATGTGTTCATATTCTATACGTATAATTTATTTTCTTGGACAGAAAACTGCTGAATAAGCTAAACTAAAGAATGGGCTAATAATTGAAATATTTCATCTACATTTTTACCTGTTTTTGCAGAAGTTAAATACGTAAATAACACGTTTATATTACCATCATATTGATACATCTGTTGTATTTTATCCAAATATTCAGCCTCAATTAAGTCGGATTTATTTAATGCTACAACTATACACGCTTTCGGATTTACTACTAAAAAATTTTGGATATGGTCAGTAATACTCGTCAACGTTTCCTGTTGAGTAACATCACCAACAATAATGGCGCCGCTTGCCCCTTGAAAATATGTTGAAGCAATAGCCTTAAATTTATTGCTGCCTTCAATATCCCAAATTAATAGCTGTAATTCCTTTTTCTGCTGTGGGTCTGCGTTAATTAATTCAATAGCTTTACGTGAAATTTTTACTCCAACTGTAGATAAATATTTATCGCTAAATTGTCTATCTACAAATCTTCTAATGAGACTGGTTTTCCCAACTCCAAAATCCCCAATTAAACATATTTTTTTAGATACTGTTGACATAATAATTTTTCACTTTGAGCTTAACATCCTAGGTTTCTGCTTTTAATACTACACAACGCCTTTGCCATTCAGGTTGAGCGGTATCAACCCCAGGTGGTAAGCTAGTACTAGCAATAATTTCTAAACGCGCGCTATCGACACCTTTAGCAATTAGCGCTTGCTTTACAGCTTGCGCGCGCAAGCGTGCTAGCTGTTGGAATTCTTTTGCTCCATTCGGAGAATAGCTATAACCCGTTATTTTCAAACGCTTGGTTGGATACTGGTCTAGAAACAACTTAACTTGCTTAACTTTTGATTGGAAATCTTCTGTCACAAGAGTTTCAGAATTAGCACTAAAGTAAAATCTAATACCCATTTTTGCAGGTGGTACTTCGATAGTACTAGAAACAAGCCTAACACCTGGGATTTTTTCAAATGCATTTTGAATCATTGTAACGTCCAAACTGTTTCTAACACTACCTTGAATCAAAACTCGATTATCTATATATTGAGTAGAAATAGCTGTGCCTTTGTATGAATTAAAAACGTCGGTGACTCGTTTGACTTCAGCGGCAGCAATTACAGGGTCTGGTGGTACTTCGACTGCATATATTTGATTATCTATTGACCACTTGGGAGCAGCCGCAGCAGCAATTTCTCCAGCTTTTTGACTTAAAAGTTGATTGGGAACTCGTCCTGTTAACTTGAGTTTGCCATGATTTTCCTTGACATTAAGACGGTATACTGAAAGGGATGGCGCCGAAGCTAAAGCTTCTTCGGTCTTGTTTTCAACACTCTGAATTAGTCCTCTATGATATTTCCAAATACCTAAAGGAATAAAAATGGCGCCGAGAATCCCAACGCTAATAACTAGTAAGGGGGATGGTTTATTTTTATGATTTTTATCTAATTTTTGATGCTCATAATCTTTGAGAGTTTCGAGGGTAAGATGAATTCCATTAGGTATATTTGCTGGGTCGCCATCAAAATTTTCGATGATATTTCCATGCTCTCGAACTATTTGAATTAGCTTTTGCCGCATTTGATGTAAAAATTGTTTTGGTGGCTCGCCTTTGACAACAATAGCTAGATAACAATAGCCAGCAACTTCTAAAATTATTTTGGAAGTACCGTATTCGATAGCATCCAATTCCGAAGAGGCGCCGGATTGACTAATACAATCGTTCGCAAAACTCCGAATAGCAGTTAACATCCCGGCAATCATTTCTGATTCAAGTCGTTCAGTATCGGAACGTTGAATATCTGAAATAATTAAACCCGATGTTTTATGAATTAAGAAGATAGCTTGAACAGTAAAATGTATTGCTTCTCTAAAAATTAATTCTGCTTCGGAGATGCCTTGTAGTTTAGCGCGGATTTTACGTTGGATACCTTTGACACTAAAAGTATCCTCAATTTGCTGATTAATCGCGCGGATAGTTTCACCCATATATTTAGAAATCGTACTACCGATAATAGGATAAAGAGCATCAACTACTGTATCCTGTTCAAGTTCGATTTGTTTTTTTATTGCTCGTCCCATAGTGGGAGCAAGAGCTTCGGTAATTTCTTCAGGTGCGTTATGAATTTGTTGAGAAATTGCTTCAGGGAGAATTGGAGCGAGAGCTGTACCCATACTAACTTTATCTTGGTCAGTACGGTTTTGAATCACCTCATCGATAATTGGAGTGATTACTTTTACTATATCTTCCTTCGACTCGCCGATTTTGAGTCTTAATATTTCGTGAATGCAAGGTACAAGTAACTCAATTAAAGCTGAGGGTTCATAAATTTGATGCTCCAATTTGCTTAGACTTTGATTTAGTTTTTCTGTGATGGCTTGTAAATCTGTTAATTCGGCGCCAACTAAAATGTTTTGTAATTGTTCAAATGCAGCATTTGATTTATCGTCATTTGAATAACCTAACCCCCCGACCCCCTTCCCTTCAAGGGAAGAGCGGGAGTTTATTTCTTCTTTTTTTTGTTCTTGAGGATTAATTACTGCGTAATCTACATCAGTAAATAAATTAGGCTTACTACTAGAATTAAAATGACATTCTGTGATGTCGATAATATTACTTGGTTTTGAATCAGATGTTGAATGGAATTCTAAATTGGTTGAGGTTGGTTGATGTAATATTTCTTCATATTCAATAGTTGGTATATCTTCAGAACTTGAGGTGACAGTCTCAGGTGGGTCAATAATTTTGAGGTCAGCAAGAAGACTTATAAACCCCTCCAATATTAGCTGTTCCTCGTTTGAGGTTGTAGGTTGATTATTCAATTGATGACTAAATGTGCTATTAGATGTACTGCTAGATTTACTATCGAAATTTGCCACCTGAGCCATATCACTAAACTTTATTTGATAACACTGGGTAAATGCTTAATGGTTATTTACTAATTTATACTGTATTTCAAGACGCGATTAATCGCGTCTCTACACGACCGCACTCAGCACTCATTACTCAGCACTCATTACTCATTACTCAGCACTCAGCACTCATTACTCAGCACTCATTACTCAGCACTCAGCACTCATTACTCAGCACTATTGACCGTTGCCGTTGCCGTGTTTTAATACTTTAGAGGCGCCTTCCATAATGAAGGGTAAAGACTTGTAACCTTTAGAAGCATCATCTCCAGCTTCGCGTAACTTAGGTATAAACTCTGTACCACGAATTCGCATTCCTAGGGCAAATAAGGTTTCGGCAATATCCTCTTTAGAAACTTTATCCTCTGTTAAGGCGCCAAAACGTTCCTCAAGCTCTTGTAAAACCAAGTCACGCAGTCCTGAGATGTCTTCTTGTAGTTTACCTTTGGTTTGAAATAGTTCTTCTCGTATCGAGTTGGTTTGAGTATCTAACTCTTCATCCAGGGTCTGAAAACTGCTGGTAAACCTACGGTTGACTCGATCAAGCTGCTGTCGTAAGTCGGCAGTTTCTTCCTGACTAGTCAACGAGAGTGTTTTGAGCTTTTTCTCCATTATCTCGCTTGTTGCTTTCAACTCAGCGGAAAAATTTGCTTTTAGTTGCTCGAATGTCGCGCGCATTTCTTGCTGTATCATCGAAATGTCTTTTTCGAGCTTGCCAAAACGACCATCATAATCGCGAATTTGAGTACCAAAGATAATATCGCGAATTTGGTCAATATTGCCTAGCCGTTCACGCACATCGTCCTTTGTCATCTGACTCATTGAAAAACCTGCCTTGTAATGATAGATTAGCTACCGCATTTATGGGAATCAAAGTATTTCTACTTGGTCATTTCAGAACCTAGGGAACCCTGTTGATGGCTTCTTCGTTTATTGTTCCCAGGTTTTTATACTTTTTATCAAGCTTGATGAAATTTGTTTGAGAATCGATTTTTTAGATAAACCCGGTTTTGTCACAACTTTGTCACAACTCTCAAACTATGCTAAATAACTATAGCCGAAAAAGGAGGTTATCTGATGGTGCTGCATTCTGTGTCAATTATCCCTGTTACCTTACTCGACGAATTTAAGACTTGTACTCGCTTACAATTCAATGGCAGGCTTGAAATTCAATCTTGTAAAGGTTATAAGTTCTCATTTTATTACCGTTTAGGACGAATCGTTTGGGCAACTGGCGCCGCACATCCATTTCGACGCTTTTTGAGACACATGGCACAGTATTGCCCACAAATTAGTCTTGATGCAATGCAACTGCGTGCGGAAGATACGGCAGTTGAACATTGGGGATATACTGTTTTAGAAACTTTGTGCAAGACCGATAAGATCAAACGTCAGCAAGTAATCGCAGTTGTCGATGCTACAATAGCCGAACTTCTATTTGATTTAGCACAACAAGTCAATTGTACTAGTTTGAGTTGTCAGCGCAGCCAAGACGTAATTCTGGATGCGCCAATGAGTCTATCTAGTACTGATATGTCACTTAGTTATATGTATCAATCATGGAATTCTTGGTGTGAAGCTGGTTTAGCAAATTTTTCTCCTGACTCTGCACCCGTTCTAAGACAACCTGAACAGCTTCAACATTTAGTTAATCCCACAGTATACGCAAATTTCGTCAAGGTATTAAAAGGTAAATATACCCTGCGTGACTTAGCTGTCAAAATGAAGCATGATGTTTTAACGCTAACTCGTTCCTTACTTCCTTACATTTTAAGAGGAATTGTTGAATTAGTTGAAGTGGACGATTCTCCACTATTTTCCAAAAAACCAATAGAAGAACACATTAGTTCATATCAAAATACATCTATAACACCGCAAGTAAAATCTTCAAAAACTCCTTTAATTGCTTGCATCGATGATAGTCCTCAAATTTGTATGCTCATGGAGAAGATTATCGTAGCCAATAGCATGAAGTTTATTGCCATTCAAAACTCTTTAAATATTTTACTCACATTAATTGAGACAAAACCAGACTTTATTTTCTTAGATTTAATCATGCCAGTCAGCAACGGTTATGAAGTTTGCTCACAAATACGTAGGGTATCAGCTTTTGCAAAAGTACCTGTTGTTATTTTAACTGGTAGTGATGGTTTTTTTGACAGAATGCGCGCGAAAGTTGTTGGGTCAACAGATTTTATCACTAAGCCAATAGTAGAAGAACAAATTATTAATATAGTAAATAAATATTTAGTTGCTAATACAAATATATTGCCTAAACAATCAATGGCGCCGAAATCTTTATCTATAAGTTATGCGAGTTAATTTTGATGCCCGTAGTAAGCAATGCGCGTGCTTTAAACACGGGGTGGTAAAGTAGAAAATTTAGAAATATAATTGTTTATATGAAAAATAATTAGTCAATAAACGGTGCGTTTCAACTCATGGTGTCCGATAACCTACTTGACGAACTAAGACATTGTACGCAGTTCAAGTATAGCGGTAGTTTAAATATTCAATCGTACCAAGGTCATAATTGGAGTTTCTATTACCGATACGCCTGTAGTTATCTTAACTGGTAGCGATGGTTTGGTAGATAGAATGCGCGCGAGGCTAGTTGGCTCCACAGATTTCATGTCCAAACCTGTTATCGCTGAAAAAGTTTTATCTACGTTACGTAAGTATTTACACTCAATTAAAACGAGTGCTGAGTTTTGAGTGCTGAGTGCTGAGTAGCAACTCATAACTCTTCTACAAACGTGATATATCTTGCTTTACCAGCACTTTCTAACTCAACCCAGCACTCAGCACTCAGCACTTTCTAACTCAACCCAGCACTCAGCACTCAGCATTTTCTACTAATTAATGTCACAACTTTGTCACATTTGGTTTTGTATATTGAATATGTGGTTGATGAAGAAAAAATTTCCAGGTAGCATTAACCATTCTGATAAAACCCCAGTTGAATAAAATAACTAGATTATCTATCGTCTCGTTTAATAACCCAAAACTCACGAAGTTCTGGGTTTTTCTCCTTTGAACACCAACAAAATACTACTATCCAAAGATGGAATAAAGCTAAAATGTACTCACCACTTGCGTTTAAAAACAAGTTATGCAAGAAGATACAGATGTTGTGAGTCTAACAAATCCGCTTGAACTAGTTCATCTTCAAACCAATACGCTGTTTGAATTGCCACAGCAAGATGTAATACGTATCGGTAAACCTAATGATTTAATTGTACCGGAGGTTAATGTCGCTCGCTTGCCGAACACTGATATTGTATCGCGCCAACATGCGTTCATCCATTTTGATGGTAGCAATTATTACCTTGTTGATAATGCCAGTGCCAATGGGACTTATCTCAATGGTCAACTGTTAGAACCATTGCAACGCTCTAGAATCAAGTTAGGTGATAAAATTTCACTGGGAAAGGAAAATAAAGTTACATTTGTACTACAACATAAAACCAAGGCGCCATCAGGGTCAACAAGTTATATACCATCCTCTCAAACTGTGTTCCAACCAGAAGCCAAAAATATAGTCGCACAAAAACAGCTTTCAACCCAAGTTGACAAAACGAGTAAATTCGCGGGTTTAGCTTTGATAGTTGCATCGATAATTGTAATTGCGGCTAATACTCAAGTCGGATTTTTCGTGCGTATTCCCGGTTTGATATTATGCATTGCTGGCGCTGTCTTCCTACTTCAGAGACGATTTAACCGTAACCTAGGATGGATTTTAATTGCACTCGGTCTAGCTACAATCATGTTTACTGGTAATTTCTTTGCGTCAGTAAATTTACTGTCTGTGATTTGTGCTGGAGCATTATTTGTTGTGGGATATTTATTAATGACCACTGGTAAAGTGTTTGGTTATGGATTAGATACTCTAACAAAACCAAAGTTTTTGAAGAAATAATTTAAACAATTAAAAAGCAAGTTGTTTCCGTCACTATCATACATGACCAGCACGATATCTGATATCAATAACTACGACCATATTCACATACCTGGCTCTATTCAACCACATGGAGTTCTGATTGCACTAAGCGATGAGTTAGAAGACTTGCGAATTGTGCAAATTAGTGATAATGCAGAAGAATTCTTGGGTAGAAAATCTCAAGACTTACTCAACCAACCGCTCTCTACTTTATTTGGCGCCAACTATCTGAGTGCGCTTCGAGATTTATTACAGGCTAAAACTAATTTGGATTTTTTGAAATTAACACTCACTACTCCTGAAGGTGAGAAATGCTTTGATGCGGTAATTCATCAAAGCGAGGCAAGTATTATTCTGGAGTTGGAACCGACGGTCTCAAAATCAGAAATGAGTTTTTTGAGTTTTCGTTCTTTGATAGGTGATATTATATTACAAATTCAACAAACTTCTAAACTCGATGATTTTTTTCGTATAGTTGTCTCGAAGGTACAAAGTATTACTGGTTTTGATAGGGTTGTTATATATAAATTTGACCATACTGGTTCCGGGGAAGTAATAGCCGAAGCGAAGCACGAAGAATTATCATCATATTTAGGACTACATTTTCCAACTACTGATATTCCTGAAGCTGCTCGAAAAATATATACACAGACTTCGTTACGCTACATCCCAAACCTGAATGTTCAATACAGTAATCTCATTCCGCTCGATAACCCACACACCAAACAACCTCTAAATTTAACAAAAGCATTACTGCGAAGTATCGACAAATGCTGTGTTGAGTATCATCAAAATATGGGCTTAAGTGCGCTCTTAGTCATTTCAATTCTTCAGGAACAAAAACTTTGGGGCTTAATTTCTTGCCACAACTTAACTCCCAAATATATACCTTTGGAAATTAGAAAGGCTTGTACATTCCTTGGACAAGTTATTTCGCTTGAATTGGGGAATAGAATTATTCATCAAAGACTTGATTATAAAAGTAAACTCCAATCACTACAATCGCAATTCATTACTTCAATATCTAGTGCTAATAATTTTCTTGATGCACTTGTGTCCCCTCAACCTCGTCTACTTGATGTAGTTAGCGCACATGGTTGTGCCGTTTGTTTAGGTGATGAAATTACTTTGGTTGGCGCCACACCTTGTATTGAAGAAGTTCGTAAACTAATCGAATGGATTCAAAATACTATCGATGATGATTTGTTTCATACCAACTCATTACCAAAAATTTACCCAGAATCTCTCGCGTTTAAAGATACAGCTTCTGGCTTGCTAACATTGCGTATTTCTCGTGTACGTCGCTATTATATTCTCTGGTTCCGTCCTGAAGTTTTGCAAACAGTGAACTGGGGAGGCGCACCCGACCCCATATATAAAGTAACAGAAGAGGGTAATTTAAAAGTTTCTCCACGTAAATCATTCGCATTATGGCAAGAAACGGTGAAGTTAACTTCGCTTCCTTGGTTGGAGTGCGAAATCGATAGCGCTCTTAATTTAAGAAACGCGGTAGTTGGTATTGTTCTTAATAAAACCGATGAACTAGCGAAAATTAACCTCGAACTTGAAAGGAGTAATTTAGAACTAGATTCTTTTGCTTACGCAGCTTCCCATGACCTAAAAGAACCGTTACGAGGTATCCATAATTACTCGAATATTTTAATCGAAGACTACGCGCATCTACTCGATTCAGAAGGGGTGGAGTTATTAAATACTTTACTCACTTTAACTCAGCGTATGGATATGCTGATTAATGTTTTACTGCGATTGTCTCAATTAGGACAAACCGAACTTAGAACACAATCAGTTGATTTAAATGATTTACTTAGACAAGTAATAGAAATGTTTCGTGCGAGTCGGCAAGGGGATAATTTTGACATTCGTATACCTAAATTACTTCCTTTGGTAGATTGTGACCCAGTTTTGATCTCTGAACTATTTACAAACTTGATTAGTAATGCCTTCAAGTATAACGACCAAGCAGATAAATGGGTTGAGGTTGGCTATCTTGATTCCACCGAGCAACTTCAAAAGGGCATTGACACAGATTCATTAATATTTTACGTTCAAGATAACGGTATTGGTATCCAACCTCATCACCAAGAAATTGTTTTCCGTTTATTTAAGCGACTTCACACCAGAGAAAAATACGGTGGTGGTACTGGTGCCGGATTAGCGATTGCCAAAAAAATTGTTGAGCGACATGGGGGTAAAATCTGGGTAGAATCTACTTATGGACTAGGTTCGACATTTTTCTTTACAATATAATAATTAAATTAATATTTCTTATGGAATTTAAAAAAAAACTATTGACTCATGATAAATAAAGATCAACAAGAAGCCTTGCTTGTCGTGGAAGATAGCAACGAAGACTTTAACATCTTGAAGCGACTGATGCGGCGCCTTGACGTTAAAAATCCTATATACCGCTGTAGTGATGGAGATGAAGCTTTAAGTTATCTCTATCGTGAGGGCGTTTACGATAATCCTGAAATAGCACCTAGACCTTCGGTTATTCTTCTAGATTTGAATTTACCAGGTATCGATGGTCGTTATGTTCTTGAACGAATTAAGCAAGATATAACCTTTAGAGAAATCCCCATAGTTGTATTTACCACATCCGCAAACCCCAAAGATATTCAACTTTGCTACCAAAAAGGTGCTAATGGGTATCTAATTAAACCAATGGACTACCAAGAGCTTCATAATATTATGCGCGCGTTCGTTGATTACTGGCTAGATTCAAACGTGGCGCCGAAGAACGAATAGTTTGATTGAGTTTTAATAAGATTTGTTACAAAGTAGTGTGATTATCACTATATTGTTTGTGTATATATTTAAATTATATTTATAATTTATTTAGAATTTTGATTAAAAAACTGTCTATAAAAGGTTGGCGGAGATAAATTATCTCCCTATTGCTGCTATGTCAGATAACAGGACGCTTTTAATCGTTGATGATTGTGTGGAAGATAGAAAAGTCTATCGTCGATACCTCTTGAAAGACCCCGACTTCAGCTATGAAATAGTGGAGGCAGATTCGGCGGAAACTGGGCTGGCACTATCGCAGCAGATGCAATTTGATGTGGTTTTGCTTGATTTACATCTGCCGGAGATGAGCGGCTTTGAGTTTTATCAGTATCTTACAAGTCAAGGTTTACACGAAAGACCTTGCGTAATTATGTTGACTGGTCGTGGCGATGAGGTATTGGCGGTACAGGCAATGAAGCTTGGAGTCCAAGATTACTTAGTTAAAAACAATTTAAAATCGGATGTATTGCAGTTAGCGGTTAGAAATGCAATTAAGCAATTTTCCTTGCAAGCGCAGTTGAGTAAAACTCAAGAACGGCAGCGCTTAATTGCAACAACAGCGTTAAGAATTCGTCAATCGCTTGAGTTAGAGGAAATTTTGTATACGGCGGTAGAAGAGTTACAGAAGTTGCTTAAGTGCGGTGTTGCTGTGTATCAGTTTGCGTCAGATTTTTTTAGTGACGCGCAGTTGATGGAATCATCTTCTAGCCCACATGCTCAATTATTTGGGAGTTGTAAGCAAGTTGAGACGACAGGCACCCATTCTCATTGGCAATGTTCGGGTGCAGTCAGTAGTATTTATGAATCTGGTTTGAAACATCCGTATCAGTTAATTCTAAATCATCATGAACAAATAGATTTAGTTATCCCAATACATATAAGTCATGAAAGTCGGTTGTGGGGTGTGTTAGTTGCCCATCACGCTTCATCAGACAGGCTTTGGCAACCTGACGAAGTTGAAATTCTCAATCAAGTTTCAGTACAGCTAGCAATTGCGATTCAACAAGCTGAACTATTAGCGCAAACTCAAGCATCGCTTGTGAAAGAAAAGCAACTTAATGACTTTAAGTCCAAATTTATTAGTACAGTTTCTCATGAGTACCGCACACCTTTAGCTTCGATTTTGGCATCAGCATCGACGCTTCATAAATATGGTGATAAATTGGACGTGTTAAGACAGCAGCGTTTTTTAGAAATAATTGAGCAAAAAGCTCGACATTTGTCAAAGCTTGTTGATGACATGCTGTTCGTCAACTCTGTTGAACTCGATAAAACCAAGTTTAAAGCGGCGCCTCTCGACTTGACGCATTTTTTCTCCGATTTGTTAGAACAACACCGCTTGGTAGTAGGCGACCATATCGAGTTAATTTTTAAAGTTACTGGTAGTAGTGAATCATTTTGGGGGGACAAGGGGTTATTGCGACAAATGTTTACAAATTTGCTATCAAACGCGATTAAATATTCTCCTGATGGTGGAAACATAACCGTTCACGTGCTAAATAAAGAAACAGAGATAATACTTTATATTCAGGATGAAGGTATTGGTATTCCAGACACAGAACTGAAAAACTTGTTTCAATCATTTAATCGTGGCAGTAACGTCGATACAATTCCAGGTACAGGTTTGGGATTATTGATTGCTTCTTCCTGTGTTGAATTACACGGTGGCACTATTAACCTTGATAGTCTGGTTGGGCAGGGGACTTTAGTGACTGTTTATTTACCTAAAAACAAAAAATTGGCAAATAAAAATCCTGAAAAGGCTGGTTCGTAATTACCAGCCTTTAGTTGATTTTTGGATGATTTTTGGATGATTTTTGGACTACTTCTGGATTTCTTCGCGAAGCTGCTCTAAATCAATATAGCTATCGGCAACGTCAATCAAACTTTCGCTTGTCATCGAACTTAAACTGACTACTTCTACCTGCACTCCTTGGTATGCGACTGCATTGACAGCATAAGCTAAATCACCATCCCCACTCAACAATATCAACGTGTCGCAATATCTCGCTAGTGTCAGCATATCCACTGTAATTTCGACATCCATATTGGCTTTTTTGGAGCCATCAGGAAGATATACCAAATCCTTTGTAAATACCCGGTAGCCGTTTCGGCGCATCCACAATAAAAACCCTTGCTGTTTATCGTTACCATTATCGACTGGTGTATAAAAATATGCACGTAATAGCTGACGTCGTTTGACCAGACTACGCAGCAACTTAGTATAGTCAATTTCTAAATTCAAGTGCATCGCCGCATAAAATAGATTCGCACCATCTATAAATATTGCTACCTTTTCTTCGCTTGGATCACCGTTCGACCGAGTTTTACGACGTCCACGTCTCATTATCGCTGGAAAATTTTCGGTCGTACTCAATTCCATAATTCCGGGCATTATCGAGTCTTCCATAGGTGAAACTGCGCGAACTTTAGGATAACTTGTAGACTTTACGTCTGTAATCTCTGCATTACTCTGAATTTCTTCTAACTTCGGCTGTTGCTGCGCGTTTGACTCTATTTTCAATGGTAACTTTTTATTATTCCGAGGTTGTGGAAGCAGCTGCATAACTTTGATAACGCTCCTAGCGCGTATATTTTTTCACTCTTTCAAACGGCAACTGCTGTAACTATAGCAGTTGCAGGCCTCTATCGCTCTTAAAAAAGAACTATCGGCGCAAATGAACTTCTCGTTCTATATTTCCGAACTTACAAATTAAAATCAACTAACATAAATTTATAATTTAATATTTTCTTTATTTTTCACTACCTTTCAGTATTCTAATTGCAATTTTACAAAAAAGTATACAAAGTTTAATTATTTATTCACATAAAATTACTTTAATTTTCTTCGTAAGTAGAAAACATCAGGCTATTTGCTTGATAATACTATGTTATAGTGCATGAAATGCACTTAGATGCAATAAAACCTAATTTATTTATATTTTCTTAACATTACTAACATTTTATTTATATAACACAAATATTTATCAGTACACATGTGTTGATAGTTGTTAATAAAGTTTGTACTTAAAAACTTTAAATTTGTATTACTTTGGGTACTGAAATTCATCTATGATAGCATTTATTTTTGAAAATGGGTTATAGCCTATAGTGAGCAAAATATGCTATTCTGAAACCCCAATTTTTAATTTGGAGAACTGGTACAGAACAGCATTTTGTCAAAAATTAGTCAAAAATTCCAAGTAAACAATACCAAATTGTTTGAATCAACAGACTAAACTTGTAGCGGGTATTGATGTAAGGTAGATAGTGAACGCGCGTTCGTGTTGTAGCGAAGTGAGTATACTTGCGCTGTCGGCGCCATCCGACAATGCATTAATGGAAGACTAACAAATCACACACTGCTCAAAACAAAGTATTGAGGTTAGCGCGTAAGTAATTGATGTCTTAAATATTATCTATTTGAACTCTATTCTTGTTCAGTAATTCGTGCGTGGAGTATTGATTGTGACACAGACTATTATTTCTTAGTGCATTAAATGCTACAACACGAAACAATTTGTTAAGTACACATAACGGTATAACTTAGACAATAGAGGAATTGCTAGTAAAGTATTCCATCATCTGTCGGCGTCCGCTACCGCGATAGGGGATTGGCGATTGTGGCTTTTTGGGTCTGCCTTTTGATGCCATCATTATTGAAGATGCATCGGAGTGCAAGCTATTTTGGCACTCGAATGCAAAAGACCCAAAGCAGAATGAAGCTACCAAAAGTGAAATTACAGTACGCATAGCAGATGTTTATTTTAGAACTCTCCATCCACTAGTACTTAGTTTTATTTAGTGCATCCGGATGATTCAAAAAAAAGTATTTTTTTTTACTGCAACTAAAAACTTGATTCACTTTCTATATGTTCAGCAAGTAACCAATTGCCTGCTGAATTATAAGTACCCCAAACCTTTAGTGACTGACCGTTAATAGTTTTTGTGAGTTTGTCATTAATGTATGGATGTAAAGTAACAAGTTGCCAGGTCTGTCCTTGGTATTCGGAGGGTGTTTTGACGGTAAATACGTAATTTTGCTGATGATCAACATAGATAGTTCCAACTTTGAATTGATCTTTACGTGAGTTTACGTAATCTTTATGTCCGTCTAAATACTGAGGAATTTCCGAGCAACTTGAGGCGCCGCTTACGGGATAAGCTGTGGGATAATGTATATAATACTTTTGCCATTTTAACCATTCAAAATTGTCGAGGGTCAAGTTAAAGAATGGAACGATTGCAGCAGGAAAGTGTGAATTTTCGATTAAGGCAATTTGTAATTTCTCTACGGGTAAATACCTGGGATTTATATTAAGCTCGATACATATAGCAGCGGCCATACCTACAGCTTGACCAATATTCATGACAACAGGTTGGAGTCGAGTGGCGCCATTAGCGATATGAGATACAGAAATATTTTTTTCACAGGCAAAAAAACCGTCGATGTCAACACTTACTAGAGAACGATAACTTACAGTGAAAGGAGTTCCTGTCCAGCGTCCACCCCAACGAATCGATTTTGGTTGCAATGGAAACTCAATACCGGGATAATGATGGTCATTAGCATAGTTACCAATAGCAATAGCATCTTCATATAAAAATGCTGCGTTACCACCTGGTGCTGGCAGTATATCTTGTTCGCGCACCGTTGTTAAACCAATCAAACGTCGGCTCTCCCGATAATATGGATGTAATGCAAAACTCGTGAGTGCTGAGTGCTGAGTGCTGAGTTGAGGAAAGACGTTTGGTGCTAAACCGTAGCGGCGCCCCCCTGAACGGTTTAGTTGTGATTGAATGAAATGGGCGAAATTTAGACTGTGCCAGAAGCATTCCTGTAAAAATTCCTGACGTTTTGCTGACTCTGCAATTAATCTTTCTGCATTTACACCCCAATCATTACCTTTAAGAGGCCAGTTAATCATAAATCGATTCCCTGGTAGGCGCCCGTAGTTCATGAATTTTTCACCACCATAATTATCCCAGGCGCCAGTAAATAGCGATTCATCGTAATTAGGAGCTTTTGGAACAAGGGAAGCAGTATCTGAACCAAAGTCCTGCATCACTACTACCCACGTGGGCGCCTGTACAGAATATTTTGCAGTCAGAGAATTATATTCAACAGGGGCACTTTTTTCACCAAACTCAGATTGAAGCTCCCAACCCCAACGATGCGGTATTTCTCCTAAAGCAAGTAAATCACCTAGTTCCGTTCCATCGATAGTTATCTTGGCATGAACTGTAAAATCTGCAAATCTTACACCTGTAACGCAATTACCTTGACGCAGCACTTCTAATGGTATATGTCCAGAAATCCACTGTAAATTTGGTAATGCATTCACCCAGTCTGCGAATATTTGGGCGCCGATACGTGGTTCATAACTAAAAAAGCTAACCCAACTATTATCTAACCCTCCAGGTTGTCTTAAACGTAACTCGCGTAAAAATTCACCCCATAAACCCGTTTGAAAAGCTTCAAGTTCGTTACCATCAGGCGCCGTAACTCCTGCACTCGTAAGCATTCCACCTAACCAAGTAAATTCACTCACTAAAATTACTTTGGCGCCTCGTCTTGCCGCTTGTATCGCTGCCGCTGTTCCCCCTGTTCCACCACCAACAACTAATACATCTGTTGTATATATTTGATTATTCATTTTGACCTATACCTAATTAATTTCAAATATTGTAGGTTGGGTGAAACTCAACACACACCAGGAAGATGAAAATTAGTTTTATTGGTCTAGGAATTATGGGAAGTCGAATGGTAGCTAACCTACTCCGTCAAGGCTATGAAGTAGTAATATTTAATCGCACCAAAGATAAAGCTAGTTCTCTAATCAACAATGGGGCTATATGGGCAGATACTCCTAAAGTTGCAGCGAAGCAAGTTGAGATTATTTTTACCATGCTGGCAAATCCAGAAGCCATTATGAATGCAGCACTTGGAGAAAATGGCTTCTTAGATAACTTGGCGCCAAATTCTTTATGGGTAGATTGCAGCACAGTTAATCCCTCATTCTCACGTCAAATGGCAATGCTTGCTCAAAACAAGCAAGTTAGATTTTTAGATGCTCCTGTAGCTGGTTCTAAAAACCAAGCCGAAAAAGCACAATTAGTATTTATGGTGGGAGGAGATGCAACCGATATAAAAACTTGCCAACCTTTATTTGAAGCGATGGGAAGCAGGTTTATTCATGTTGGAGAACATGGCATGGGAATTTCTTTAAAGTTAGCAAACAACTTATTACTGGGTACAACAATGGCAGCATTTGCCGAAGCAGTAATATTAGGGCAAGCTTTGGGCATTTCACAAGAAATGTTACTCAAAGTTTTATTGGGAGGAGCAGTTGCGGCACCATTTTTATCAACAAAGAAAGAAATGCTTGAACAGGAAGATTACGAAGCTGAATTTCCTCTACAATGGATGCAGAAAGATTTACACATGGTAGCAATCGCAGCACATGAATCAGGAGTAGCAATACCAGTTACAAGTAATGTTAAAGAACTATATCGTTTGGCAATACAGCAAGGATTAGGAGAAAAAGATTTTTCAGCTATCTACAGCTTTCTAAAACAAGGTTCTAACTCTTAACTCTTGTAGAGACGCGACATGTCGCGTCTCTACACAAAGGAATACTCATAACCATCACCTGCTGCTTTATATCCAATAGTTTGATAAATATGGTTTGAAGTTGGGTTTGCTAAATCGGTATATAAGAAGCAGTATTTATATCCTTTTTGGAGATAATATTTACTTAACGCCGCAACACAAGCACTGGCATAACCTTTACGACGATATTCACTTGGGGTGTACACTACGCTTATTCCTATACCATTGGGTGTAATTCTGTTTCGATAAGCTAGTGAAACAGGTACTTCGTCTTCCCATACAAAAGCAGTTTGGTTGAGCAAACTATTATTTACCCAGTTTTCGGCATTACCGTTCGTGATACCAAGTGCTTCGAGTGAAAATGCTACTACCCACTGTTTAAGGATTTCTTTATCTTTCTCGGTGGCGACTCTAAAATATCCTGGTGGTTGAGCAAGTTGCTGCACTTTTTCGAGTTGAAACGCGCGCAGTGCCATTTTTAATTGATATGATTGACCAGTTATCGATGCCCAGGATGAAGCAAAAGCTTGTGACTCTGCAACAGGTGCATTTACACCTGGTAATAATTGTTGACGACTATGTAAATATTCAACTAAATCTTGCGCTATTAAATCTATTGCCGCTAAATTTTGAAATACTGAAAGTAGTAATGGGTGCGGCAGTGGGCATATTGCTACAGCAACTACCTGTTCATCAGCTTCAACTGTTGCTAGATATGGTAGAGAATTGAACTTCTGCGGGTTTTGAATTAATGAGTCACAAATGCCTAGCTGTACAGCATGTATGGCTTCGTGACGCAGCAAGTAATCTTTCACACGCGCGTAAAATTGACTTACATCTTGATATTGCCGAAGTATCATCTGATTTAACAAGGCTACAGAGTAACTACAGCAATTTTAAATCATTTGTGATAATAGTATGATGTAGGGATGCTTCGAGGTAATGTTTTTACAAGAAAGAAGGAAGAGTCATAGGCGGTTGTCGGGCACATAGTCAATGGGAAATCCGTCATTATCGTTGGTATAACATCAGCATTTAAGGACTTTCAAATAAAAAAATACCTAAAATGTTCTTGTGGGGTGGGCATAGAAACCCTGCCCTGAATAAAGGACGGTTGGGGACAGCCGTTCCACAAGATAGATGGAGAATTTAATTTTTGGAAGTTCCTTAGTATAAGTGCTGCTATAAAGATTACTGAAAAGTCATTATTAGAGGAGTTGGACGGTGAAAACTGCGCTTATTACTAAAACGCTTATTGCAACGCTTGGAATATTTACTTTATTTACACCATCACGCGCGTCTGCTCAACTTATACCCCAACCTTGGGTTTCTGTTGGTGGTAATGAAGGTGACGTAACTTACTCGGTTGGCGCCCGTGCTTTCGATATAGGTGCCGAACTTGGCTTTGGACCTGATGGTTCGACTGGGGTAGATGTTCTGAAGTTCTTATCTTTACCTTTTGTCTCTCCGTATGTTGGGTTGGGCTACTATTCCGAAGATAAAGGTGTTGCTTTTTCTGGTGGTGTCCAAGTTCGCGCTAGTGATAACTTTTTTGTAGGAGGCGGTTACAATTCTGTACGTGGTTTTAATGGACAGTTAGGAATTAGGTTTTAGTAAAACCCCAAACCCCCCGTACTCTTTTGGGGGGCTTAAGGAGCAAAGGGAATGAATAACATAAGTTAACGCAAATTAAGATAATATCCTTTACACAAATAAAAATACTTAAAGACAATTTTTGAAAAAATTGCTAGCATTTTTAGGTAATGATGGTAAAGTTTGTAAGGTCATTCAACTACCTTAAGGAATACGTCCAGTTTATGATGGTCTGAATTTATGTCGTGGTGTGTCTACCACTAAAAATTTGTAGCTAAGAAAGCAGTTTTAAACAGGCGTGTTGCAACTATATGTATCAATCGCGTGATTGTAATAGAATCAAAAAGTTGTAGAATCAACTTGTCTGGATTATTCCAGAATAACAGCAGTAAAGAGTGAAGTACAAAGTAAAGCGTTTAAGACAGCAAATCTCTTTTAATGCGATAAATTTAAATGGAACCTCCTTATGGAGCAAGGATTAAGGGTATTAATTCAGCTTGTACTAGAATTTGCACCCGTAGTGGCAAGTTTAGTACAAAAAAGAAACCAAGCAAGTTTAGCGCTTGCGAAACTTCAACCACCCAAAGAAGTTCAAGAGTTTCTCGAAGTCATAAATAATTCGCTCTCTGAAACTAATGCATCAGAATTAGAGGCAGTTGAGTTTGAACGGGAAAAGACAATTCAGCAGCAACTAGCTGTATACAACCGTCAAACTCAATTACATATAGCCAAGTATGAGCGGGAAACTGCACTAAATTTACCTGAAGTCAACCGAATACTTGATAGTTGGCCTCTACGGTTATATCCATCGCAAATTCTTGAATCTCACCATAGCAGTAGCGCGCGAACTCCGTTAAAAATATTTGTTGCTCCACCTAAGATTTTATTTGATAAATTTGATACTCGTGAAGCGGATGTTGCGGAAATTGAGCCTCGGTTAGCTGAGGGTTTGCGTGATTTTCTTAATTGTTATTACTCGCTACATAACCCGGTTCGTCCAACTGAATTTTTAGCAGGCGCCTGGTATAGTAAGAGGTTTCATAGTGAATCGAGTATTAAGGCTCTGTTTGGGATGTTAAAATCGGAGCCAATATTAATATTAGAATCAGAAACTGACGGAGATTATATTAATTTTCGTATCGGTTATTGGGGTTTAGGTCAAGACAACTATTATTACAAGACCATATCGCGAATATCGTATCGCGATATTATTTATCAGTCGGCAAAGAACCGCGCGCAACAGTGGAGGCAAATTCGCTCGGAATTGATAATACTGGGGGAAGATATAGACGAGATTAATCAAATGGGGGGCGATAATGTTTATAATTTAGACCTTTTAGAGCGCGAGGAGAAATGGAAACACAAAGGTATTGATACAAGTCAAATTTCTTTAAATTACCGAGTTAATCGTCAGGACTTTGATCAACTGTGTCAGGTACTAATTAACTGTCACTGTCTGGTTGCTAGCTGGATATCTGATGTATACCATTTGGTGTACCATGATGTTTCCCCATTACTACCCGAATTATTGCCGAGTTTGGTAAATGGTGGTATCGATATTCCTTCAGTTGGCGCCATTGCCGAAGGATATAAACAAGTTTATCAGGCATTGGAAAACGAGCGTCGCTACTGGGTTCCCGAATTAGCGCTACAGTTAGCAAACAGTCTATCGAGTTTGAATGACCCAACCTGGGCAAACGAACAAGTAACTTACTCACTTGAGACTTGGTTGCAACTCCATCAAATTTCCCCGGACGAGACTAGTAACCCGCTCAAGGAAATGTTAAACGCAGTTAAAATCGAAGACGAGAAATATATAAGCAGCTTGAAAGATTATTTTACTGCGGTTGGAGATACACAAAATCTGAATCTAGTAGAGGAAATGCTAGCGGCAATTAACGATTTAAAAAAACTGCGTTCTTCTGAGTATGCATACGTCATCAGTACTTTGACCGGACACGCTGAAAAAGTAACATCCGTCGTTGTTAGTCCTGACGGTAACACAGTTGTTAGTGGATGTGCTGACAGAACGGTAAAAGTATGGAACATTCACACAGGCAAACTTATTCGGACAATATCTGGACATTCGGGGGAAATATCTTCTGTAGCAGTTAGTCCTGATGGTATTTTTCTGGCTGTAGGGATTTCCGATACGCCTCGTAGCAATGTGAAAGTTTGGCATCTGGAAACAGGCAAATTAATTCATACGCTGCTTGGGCACAATAAACCTGTTAATGTCGTAAGCATCAGTCCCGACGGGCAAATACTAGCTAGTGGTAGTAACAAAATCAAAATTTGGAACCTGCAAAAAGGTGACAGAGTTTGCACGCTTTGGCATTCGTCGTCAGTTAACGCAACTGCCATTACTACTGATGGCACAATTTTAGTTAGCGGTACTAGCGATAACAAAATCAAACTATGGAATCCTCAAACAGGCGAACCGTTACGAACCTTTATGGGACATTCGGGAGAAGTTAAAGCTTTAGCACTTCATCCCAACGGACAAATTCTAGTCAGCGGCAGTACAGACAACACTATCAAAGTATGGGATTTGAACACAGGCAAAATCTTACACAACTTAATCGAACATGCTGGTGAAGTTAAAAGCCTTGCAGTCAGCCACGATGGTAGATTAATCATCAGTGGTAGCAGTGATAAAACAATTAAAATTTGGCACTTACCAACCGGAGAATTACTACAAACTTTAGATGGACATCAAGGTACGGTCAATTCTATCGCAATTAGTCCTGATGACCGCTTGATTATAAGCGGCTGTTCTGACAAGACTATAAAAATCTGGCAATTAACCTGAAAACTTTGTTTATATGGAAGTTTCAGTTTTTTTATCAGCTAAACCACATTCCGTAACTTTTGCTGCAATCTTGATGATTATTAAACAGTTATGCTTATACGGAATTGATAGTTCAAGGTTAAAAATACAAAAAGCTTGCTTTTCATTTTAGCTAGCTGTATAATTTTTATCAACGCCATCAATTCAATCAATAACTAAATACGTTGTAAATGCCATAGGCACCACAACACAACATGCTTTGTCAATTAATTGTAGTCAAAATTTTTACCAAGGAAAAGGTAGATGAATCCCTGGTATTGAATGTTAGAGTCTTGTGATTATATATCAATCTACCACAATTAATTGAAATTGCTATGTAAAAAAATAAGATTCCCAACTTCTTTAAGAAAGTTGGGAATCTGTGTCATTATATATCTACTGTATCTACCTAACGGGTAGTTCTTTTTCGATTTGAAGTAGGGCTTCGATACGTTTTTCGGTAGTTGGGTGAGTTCTAAACAAGTTTGCCAGAGACTCAGAAGAAAATGAATTGATAATTAATAGTGGTTCAAATGCGGGGTTTGCTGAAGCTTGTGGCATTTGTTTTGCCGTTGCTTCTAAACGTTGCAACGCGCGTGCAAGTGCGCGGGGGTTGCCTGTGATACGCGCGGCGCCGGCATCAGCAGCAAACTCACGAGTACGAGAAATAGCCATTTGAATAACAGTGGCACTTAGAGGCGCCAATATCATTGTTAATAGTACACCAATAAAATTACCACCACGGTTCTCATCATCACGGGAACCACCCCCGAACCAAAACAGGTTTTGCGCTAAGAAAGAAATGGCGCCAGCAACGGTAGCGGCAACAGCTTGTGTTAAAGTGTCGCGGTTAGCAATATGTGTAAGTTCGTGTGCAATAACAGCTTCGAGTTCATCTTCACTTAAAATGCTCATAATGCCTTCGGTGACAGCAACTGCTGCATGTTCAGGGTCACGTCCAGTAGCAAAAGCATTTGCAGTTGGTCCAGCAACAATACATACCCGTGGCATTGGTAAACCCGCGCGTTGGGATAACTTCTGCACCATCCGATAAAGTCTAGGTGCTTGTGCTTCCGTTACTTCTTGGGCGCCATAGACCGCTAAAGCAATTCTATCTGATTGATACCAAGAAAATAAGTTAGTAGCTGCTGCCAAACCAATACCGATGACCAAACCACCAGTTCCACCGATAAAGTAATAGCTAATTGCAATCAACAGACCACTTAGCGCAGCAAGCAAACCTAGAGTTTTGAATTGATTTCCCATATTTTTATATTCTCCTGAAGACTGCTATATTATTTCTTAACCTTAAGAGCCAACAGTACAATCTCATCACATCTTGATTGTATCAACTCAAACAAGAACTCTTCAGGTAGAAATTGCGCCATACTAAAGTACGGTTTTCCGTCTTATTTACTCAAAATGAATTAAGATATAGATGATATAAATATTCAGTTATATTACCGAGGCAGGATATGATAAGGAAATTATCGATACCAGATTTTAGAGAAAGACAAATGGGGCAAGTATTAGCTAATTTAGAAGTCACTAACCAGATTGATCAAATATTAGCCGAACGTGGTTTTATTTCAAAAGAAGAAGTCCGTTCCGTTACATTGACAGATGTTTTAGTGGATACAGGCGCAACATTATTATGCTTACCTTCATCTATTATCACTCAATTAGGTTTAGCTCAACTAGGAGAAACAGACGTTGAAACAACAGCAGGGCTACGAAAAGGGCGAATATTTAAAAATGTTGAATTGTGTATTGAAGGGCGCCTAGGTATTTTTGAATGCTTAGAACTTACCGAAGTACCCTATGCTTTATTAGGTGTAATACCAATGCAACGTTTAGGACTAGAGCCTGATTTAAAAAATCATCGCTTGCGACTACTACCAATGAATTCTGAGCAAAGTTATTTGACAGTTTTATAAATTAACAAAGTGACAAATGACCAAGAAATAAGAAATGTCATAGCAGTGAGTTTTGGCGCCATCGCAGGTGCTTTAACTGGTTACTACTTGTCATTATGGTTTGTACAAAAATTTGGTGCCAACTCAAACAAGAACTCTTCAGGTAGAAATTGCGCCCTAATAGAGTACGGTTTTCCGTCTTATTTACTCAAAATGAATTAAGATTTAGATGATATAAATATTCAGTTATATTACTGAGGTAGGATATTATGATGAAGTTACCGATACCGGATTTTAGAGAAAGACAAATGGGGCAAGTATTAGTTACTTTAGAGGTCACGAATCATATCGATGAAATTTTAGCCGAACGTGGTTTTATTTCAAAAGAAGAAGTTCGTTCCGTAACATTAACAAATGTTTTGGTTGATACAGGTGCCACATTATTATGTTTACCTTCATCTGTGATTACTCAATTAGGTTTAGTGCAATTTGGAGAAGCAAGCGTAGAAACAAGTGCAGGAATGAAACAAGGACGAATATTTAAAGACGTTGATTTGTGTATTGAAGGGCGCCAAGGTACTTTCAAATGTTTAGAACTTACAGAAGTGTCTTACGCTTTATTAGGTGTTATACCAATGCAAGATTTAGGACTAGAGCCTGATTTAAAAAATCATCGCTTGCGATTATTACCAATGAATTCGGAACAGAGCTATCTTACTGCTTTATAAATTAATAAATGGCAAATGAACAAGAAATAAGAAACGCAATAGCAGTAAGTTTAGGCGCCATCGCAGGTGCTTTAACTCGTTACTACTTGTCACTATGGTTTGTACAAAAATTTGGCGCCAGTTTTCCCTACGGTACATTTTTTATAAATATTACAGGCTGTTTAATTATGGGATTCTTTGCCACTTTAGCATTAGAGAAAATCCCAACTATGCCTCCAGAGATTAGATTACTTGTTGCAGTTGGTTTTTTAGGTTCATATACCACATTTTCAACTTACGGGTTAGACACTATTAATTTATTACGTACAGGTAACTTACTGCGCGCGGGTTTTTACTGGGCAGGTAGCGCTATACTTGGAGTTATTGGTGTGCAATTAGGTGTGATTATTGCGCGCGGGTTGTGGAAATGATTTAATTAAGTTTTGGTGATTTCAAAACCTAGAATACGACGAACGGCGCCTGTTTGTTCTGGTTCGAGAAATGTGTTAGCTGCGTAAGAGTTGATGCCATAGGTATTTACAGATAATGTTTTACCGTCAGCACTAATATCAAGCGTCACATAGTTAAATGTGTCTGGACTAAAAAAATCTATTGGTTCGCGGTGTTGGTCTGCTTGTGGGTCTCCTTCACGAAATACTTTTTGCAGTCCTCTGAATTTTGGGTCTAAACCAATAGGGTTAATGTTTTTGGCTTTTTGTAATGTGACAAGACCATCAGTTAAAAATTGAATTGACGCAAAGTCGTGCTTGGTAAATTTATCTGGACCACCGGCGCCTATTGGTCCTGCGACAATGGTAAAAGCGTTTGGACTGACTTTACCAGTGTTAGGATTGTTAAAATCTGTTAAGTAAGTTAAGTCGTTAACGCGGTTTTGATGGTCATCTGTAGTAAGAAAAACTACGTTCTCTATTTTGTTGTCGTCGATAAACTTGAGTATTTCATTGCGTTCTGCCCGATAATTACCATACCAAGATTTACCAGTATCATTGCCTATTTGATCAATTGGAGATGAAATTGCAACTATTTTCCAGGGTATACGTTTTTTCTGGGCATCTAAAAGCGTTTGCTTAAACCAGTTTAATTGAGTTTTGCCCAACATTGTACGCTTCGGATTATCTGCACGGGCGCCAATATCATCTCCGCTCTTCTCTGTTTTGATTCGAATATCGCGATAAGAACGGTCGTCTAAATTGATAAAAATACTATTTGCACCCCACTGCTGGGCAAAATAAAGCTGTTGCGTTTTATCTGTACGAGGGTCATTTGTTAAGGAAATCGTTTTCTCTCGAATTGGCTCATACTCACTATAAGCTTTAACTAAGGTTTTGAAACCCTCAGTTTTATTAAGAAATTTAGTGGCAGTGTTGACATCATATTGTGAGTCAGCAGCATCTACACCCTTACCTTCGGGAGTTCCCGCAGGCGCCCCACCGTTGATAAATTGTTTATTAGCAAGTTCATGGTTATCGATAAGCGTGTAATTACTGTTTGCTGCAAATAGCTTTTGTAAACCTGTAAAACCACCTGCTTTGACTGGTTCTAACTGTTCACGGTACTTACGACGGTAATCTAATAATGCTTGAGATTTATTGGTAAAAGGATCAGCAGTTGCTTCGGATATGGCACTTTTGGTTTCGTAGATTACATCACCCAGCAAAATAAAATAATCTAAATTCAGCTTGTCAAAATTTTGCGTCGAAGGGTATGGGCGCCATTGACCGTCAGCATCTCCACTAAATGCTAAACGTACAGGTACTTTTGCACTATTTAATGGCGCCGTTTTGAAGGTGCCAACTGGACTGGTTTGATTTTTGCTTAAAAACCTGTAATAGTAACGTGTACCACTTTTTAAACCTTTAATATCAAGCTTGGTAGTATAATCGCGCTTATAGTCTGTAGTAGTTTTTGTAGAAGAAACGATATTGCGAAATTTAGAGTCTGTGGCAATTTGGGCAGTTAAATTACTCACAATACCTTGCTTCGTAGCGGTATCAATAGCGCGCGTCCATAGAATAATACTGTTTTGAGTGGCATCTCCTGACGCTACACCGTTAAAACTGATGGTTGTTACAGCAAAACTTGGAGCAACTATAATTAGTATGGCGCTAGTTATTATCGCTAGACTTATAATGGTTAAATGCTTGAGTTTAAACACGGTATTTTAGCTTTATTGTTTGGCTCAGTAATTATATTGTTATAAAACGAACAAGCTTGATAAATTTAGCTTTTTTTTATTCTATACGGTTGATGAATCCCCCCTAGCCCCCTTAATAAGGGCAGGGCTGTTTCATTCTAAAAATAAAAATCGCTATTGCCCTTTGTGTTCTTCGTGTCTACCCTGCGGGAAATCCTCCGGATTATGTGGTTCTTTAAAGAAATAAACCACAAAGGGCACAAAGGGCACAAAGAAAAGAAGAAGTTACGTGTAATTTTGTAGAAAATTTAAACTGAACCTAATTTCCTTCCAAGAATGAATCAGCCCTGCCCTTATTAAGGGGGGTTGGTGGGATCAATTAACTCAAAAGTAACAATAAAGTCATTTTTATCCAAATTTCGTATTACCCTAAATAAGTCAACAAACTTAAGTAAGTGGCAAATGCGTGAGTCCTATAGCAATACAAACAAAATATCTATTATTATCCCAGTTCTCAATGAAGAAAAAAATATATTAGCAACTATTACTACTGCTCAAAAAAGTACAAATACGGAAATCATTGTAGTAGATGCAGGCTCAGAAGATAATACCTGTGATATTGCTAATACAACTTGTGTAAAAGTTATAGCTTCAGACCGAGGACGCGCGATACAAATGAACGCAGGCGCCGCAGTTGCAAGTGGAGATATTTTATTATTTCTCCATGCTGATACTTTGTTGCCGCCTAAATTTGATGATATGGTTCGTCAAGTTTTACAAAGACCTGGAGTTACGGCAGGTGCATTTGAACTAAAAATTAATGGCACACCTTGGGGCTTAAGATTGGTAGAATGGGGAGTTAAGGTGCGCTCCAAATATTTTCAGCTTCCTTATGGAGACCAAGCTATTTTTTTTAAAAGTGAAGTTTTTAATAAAATAGATGGTTTTCCTGAATTACCAATAATGGAAGACTTTGAATTAGTGCGACGCTTGAAGAGTATTGGAAAAATTGCGAGTATTCCAAAACCTGTACTTACTTCTGGGCGCCGATGGTTACAGCGTGGAATTTTCAAAACCATTTTGATTAACCAAATCATAATTATAGGGTATTTTCTGGGTGTTTCACCAACTCGATTAGCAAGTTGGTATCGAGTCAAAAAATTAAGATAAGTTTAAGACTGATTTTCTGGTTTTACCGACTGTGTTTGATTAAACATAATATAACTATATGGGCAAACTAAAAATCAAATTTGTGATTAAAATTTTATTAGTATGTCTTGGTGCCGCCACTGTGATTTTTATCGCAAAAGCATTAAATTTTCAAACCTTATTACAGCAAGCTTTAATTTGGGTGCAAAGTCTTGGTGTAATCGCTCCTGTAGCCTTTATGCTTATTTATAATTTAGCTACAATATTATTTATACCGGGTTCAGTTCTGACTTTGGGTGGAGGTGTTTTATTTGGTGTGTTTTGGGGGTCGATATATGTGTTTATTGCAGCGACTATTGGAGCGACTATAGCATTTCTAATTGGACGCTATTTATCACGCGATTGGGTATCACGACAACTTGAAAAATATCCAAAATTTCAGGCTATTGATTCTGCTGTTGCGCGTGAAGGTTGGAAAATAGTTTTTTTAACCCGCTTATCACCTTTATTTCCATTTAATTTATTAAATTATGCCTTTGGCATCACACAAGTTTCTCTTAGAGATTACGTATTAGGTTCGATAGGCATGATTCCCGGAACTATTATGTATGTTTATATTGGTTCGCTTGCGGGAGATATTGCGATGATTGGTATGAAGCAATCTGCGAATCCAGCATTACAGTGGGCTGTTCGCATTATTGGTTTTATCGCTACTGTTGCCGTAACAATTTATGTTACAAAAATTGCACGGAATGCATTAGAAAATAAGTAATTATCTATCCATAATAAAAATAATAAATATTATGTCAAATTCTGAACTTCCAAATTTTGAACCAAATTTTGAATCTCATCCAATTTATTTACGTCCAATGGATGAGTCTAACCAAAGACTTGTTTCTTTTACGCATCCACCAGATTGGGTTAACCCACAACCCGCCGATTATTATGATTTAGTTGTTATCGGCGCCGGTACTGCTGGTTTAGTTGTAGCAGCAGGCGCCGCTGGGTTAGATGTAGGGTTAAAAGTTGCGTTAGTCGAAAGGCATCTCATGGGTGGAGATTGCCTGAATTATGGCTGTGTCCCTTCTAAAACCATTATTCGTTCCGCGCGGGTAGTTGGAGAAATACTTCGCGCTAGGGATTTTGGTATTTCTACTTCTCATTATATTGAAGTTGATTTTCCTGAAGTAATGCAAAGGATGCGACGAATACGAGCTGCAATTAGCCATAACGACTCAGCAGAACGGTTTCAAAAGTTAGGTGTGGATGTTTTCTTAGGTAACGCGCGGTTTGCTTCGAGCGATACTGTGGAAGTTGCTGGAAAGTCACTGCGATTCAAAAAGGCTGTAATTGCTACTGGCGCCAGAGCTTCTCAATTAGAAATACCAGGTATTGAAACAGCTAAATATCTAACGAACGAAACAGTGTTTTCACTTACCCAACAACCACAGCGCTTTGCAGTCATTGGTGGTGGACCAGTTGGTTGCGAAATGGCACAGACGTTTAGAAGGTTGGGGTGCAAGGTGACATTATTCCATAACAGTTCACGCATCTTAAATAAAGAAGATGAAGATGCGGCACAAATTGTTCAAAATGCTTTTGTCTCTGAAGGGATACGTTTGGAACTCAATTGCCAAGTTGAACGAGTTGAAGCAACGAGCGATGGCAAACGAATTTATTTTAGTAGCAATGGTCGGCATGACACGATAACGGTTGACGAAATTTTAGCGGGTACTGGGCGGGTGCCAAATGTGGAAGGATTAAATCTGGAAGCAGTTGGTGTTGATTATGACGCACGTCGTGGCGTAATAGTTAATGATTATTTACAAACAACCAATCCAAAAATATATGCCGCTGGAGATATATGTATGGACTGGAAATTCACCCATGCGGCAGATGCGGCTGCTAGAATTGTGATTAAGAATGCTCTGTTCTCACCGTTTGGTTTATCAAAGCAGCGACTCAGCAGTTTAGTCATGCCTTGGGTAACATACACTGACCCAGAAGTCGCGCATGTTGGAATATACAGTTCACAAGCTCTAGAGCGCGGAATAAATACAAACACGATTAAAATTCCCTTCAGCACTTTGGACAGAGCTATCGCAGATGGAGAAGAAGAAGGTTTTGTAAAAATTCTTCACCGTCAAGGTTCCGATGAAATTCTTGGTGCTACAATCGTCGCGCGGCACGCAGGTGAAATGATATCCGAGATTACAACGGCAATTGTTAACAAACTTGGTTTAAACAAGCTTACCAGCGTTATCCACCCCTACCCGACTCAAGCTGAAGCAATTAGGAAAGCTGCCGACGCATACCGTCGCACCCTACTCACACCTCGGTCTAAACGACTTTTAAAGCTCTTGACTAAGGTATCGTGACCCATTGAAAGGGCTGGCAATGCCCACCCTACTACTACTCTACTCTTAAGTTTTGTAAAGGATATATTTAGATTTGTGTCGAATTAAAAATAAAATGTAAACTTTACAGACTAAGATAGACTTAATAACTTAATATTGTCTTAAGGTTTATGGAAGCACTGCTATGCTAGAAACAAAAACAAAGGCTAACGCAATGCGGGTATGTCCTATCAATTCTTCATTACTGCGCCACCTATGGTCAGTGGTCGAAGAAACCCAAGCTAATATCCTTCTGGGTTTTAGCGATACGGAACTCGTACAACAGCTACTCAGACAACTTCAATTTAGAGGAATACTAAGTACCGAAGAAATTGCTGCGTTAAGCGTTTATATCGATTCACGCTTAGTTCTGATTCGTGATTTGGCTTCATCTCGATAGTTATTTATCAGGTGCATTATCTACGTTTAGCTACTAAAATATGATGCAAATTATTACGCATAAACCAATGGCAACGGATACAACGGATGTAACGGATGGTTTGGTCGTTACAAACATCGTATAACATTCAGGCGCCAGTTAATAAATCCGTAGTATGGTAAATAAATCACCTATCCGTTACATCCGTTACATCCGTTGCAAATATTTACCCCCAGTAAACGTATACAGAATTACATACAAAGTTCCAAAGTTTTGAACAAAGTGACACAATTTAGAAATAATTCTTAGTGCCACAAGTGAAGTTCAAGCAGATGATACTTGGAACACAAATACTGCCTTTTCAAGGCTTATACGATATAGCTACTATCTTGTTATTAAGCTGTAATCTTAAATCGCGAGTTAAAAAGATAAGATTAGCAAGATTACTCGTCGCGGGACTAGTACCTATAATTACATCATTTCTAATTCAAGCCTCAATCTTTGCGGTTGAGTTACCACCCAAAACGGAAAAAAACAATCCAATCCAAATAGAGAATATTAAACCAGGGACTTCTGACTGGCAGTTGAGGAAACCAGCTATAAATCACGAAATTGAGGGATATGCTTCGCTGACAAGTGTAAATCGTGGTGATGAAATTAAGCTGTTTGTCAAGACTAAAGACCCTGCTTATACGATTGAGCTTTACCGTATGGGTTGGTACGGTGGTAAAGGTGGGCGCCAGGTAGCACCTGCAATATTTCGTAAAGCGGTAAAACAGTCGGTGCCGATAGTAGACGAAGCAACAGGGTTAATCGAATGTGATTGGAAAGACCCATATGTATTAAAAATACCTAATAATATCGATGACGCATCACAATGGGCAAGTGGGTTTTATTTGGCGAAGTTGACGGGTAGTCGAAGCGGCAAACAAAGCTACATTATTTTTGTTGTCCGCGATGATGGGCGCCCATCAGATATATTATTTCAATCGAGTGTGACAACGTACCAGGCATATAATAACTGGGGTGGTATGTCGCTTTATCGCTGGAATAGTAGTGGTAAGCAAGCGTCGAAAGTTTCGTTTAACCGTCCTTATGCAGCTAGTCCAAACAAAGCTGCTGCATACGGTGTAGGTGCTGGAGAGTTTCTAACCAACGTCCAACCCAAGCGCCGAACCTATAACGCAGGTTGGGAATATAATATGGTGCGCTGGTTAGAAAAAAATGGCTACGACGTTACCTACTCTACTAATATAGATACTCACGAAAACCGTTTAGATGAACTAAGCGGCAAACCATCGCTGCTGTTACACAAAGCATTTTTATCCGTAGGACACGATGAATACTGGTCTTGGAAAATGCGGCAAAACGTTGAAGCAGCGCGCGATGCGGGTGTAAGTTTAGGGTTTTTCTCAGCGAATACATGTTACTGGCAAATACGATTCGAGCCAAGTCGTATCGGTCGAGATATTAACCGCATTATTGTTGGGTACAAAGAAAGCAAAGCGTTAGACCCTTATGGACGTGATGAAAACCAAGATAATGATTATCTTGTAACAACGACATGGCGCTCTGAACCAATTAACCGTCCAGAAGATGCATTAATTGGAGTTATGTATGACACGTTCCAGGTAAATGCTGATGTTGTAGTTCCAAACACGGCGCCGCAATGGTTCCTTGCTGATACACAATTAAGTCAAACTGCAAGCCAAGCATCAAATAAATTATTAGCCTTCTTATCTCCAGACAAAGAAGAAATGCGACTAACCGGGTTATTAGGGTATGAAGTTGACAAAATGTTTAAATCGGCGCCGCCAACAACAATTCGTATCGCTCATACACCTTATCGTCACAGCGGTAGAATCAAGTATTCCGATATGACAACTTATACAGCCGATTCAGGAGCAACCGTATTTGCAACAGGTACAATTCAATGGAGTTGGGGTTTAGATGATTTTAACGCACCACAACTACGTCCTCAACTACTAAGTAAAGACGCGCAAGCAATAACGCGCAATGTACTAGCAAAAATGATAAAGAAAAAAGAATAGTCCCGCCTGACCGAATGCACAGGCGGGACGCCTATGCTACGCTGAAACTAGGCGCCGTAAAGATTCCGCTCGACGTTTTGCAATTGTGTTCTTTGCATCATACTTGAGTGCTTCTTCATACATTTCCAGCGCTTGCGTGGTTAGCTTTTTGCGCTCATAAGCATGTGCTAGGTTGTTGTAAGCAACAACATAATCACTCTTATATTTGATTGCTTCTTTATAGTTGCGAATTGCTAGGTCATACTGTTCTTGAGCAAAGTAGACGAAACCAAGTCCGTTGTAGATAGGGGCAACGCTTTCCTCACCTTCTTCTTCAGCGGTCTTTAAAGCTTTTTGAAATAAGGAAATAGCTTGTGAGTATAGTTTCTTCTCGGAATAAATGCTCGCAAGCTCATAATACTCCTGTGTTGTGCCTTTTTCTTTTGTCAACTTGTTCCGGAGTTTTGAGAAAGAACTTTCAACCCGACGAGTTTTAAAGATTTGCCGTACCACATTAACCAGTACGAATGCTAGTATCCCTACGAAAAAAGAGAGATAAACAACCGCTAATCTACTATCCATTGTTTTTATTAAACGTATCTTCGTTTTTATTATCGCCTGAAGTGATGAGTGCTGAGTGCTGAGTGCTGAGTTAGGAGTTAGGAGGTAGGGTGCGTGATGCCATAACAATCGTAAAGTCAGACTAATGAACTAGTAGCATCACGCACCTTACAAGTTAGGAGTTAGAAATTAAGAGTTACTACTCAGCACTCAGCACTTTCAACTCAGCACTTTGGAAGGTGGAAGTCCCCAGTACTTGATAC
>NZ_JBXXZH010000009.1:0-82866 GCF_059640475.1 Calothrix sp. CBUCES-K 9914 | reverse complement strand
ACTTACTATTCTGCGTATAAAAATCATATTTAATGCTTTCCTTGAACAAAAGTGGTTAATTGCCAGCTTAATTCGCATAATACACCATGTGGTTTTATCTGTTTACGTTTAAAGCTTCCATTTAAAATTTGTGCTAGATTTTGAGAATCTTGTGTACCCTTATTTTCTGCTAATGTCAGTAATCCTAAACCATTATCTTTGATACAAAGTGTATAGAATCCGTCTAAGTAAGTTCCTGATGCTTCTACACGTTTGACCCCACGCGCGTGTTTACCCACATTACATAAACTTTCCTCTAAAAAAAGACATAATTTTCTTTTATATTCCATATTTAAATATTTTTCATCTATTGGGTCAAATATACGCGATTTAATCTTAAGTGTTTGAAAATATTCTAAATCATCACGTTCAATAGTACTGCTAAATACCTCATAAAATAAATCGTGTATCTTATTATTTAAATTTATTTTTAACCCATTACCTAATCGTAAAACTTTATTATCTGTCAGTGCTTCTTGCTTTAAATCTTCCCCAAGCGCTCGAATTTCTTTATTGAGTTTTTCAAAAACTTGAATTAATTCATTTTGAGGTAACTCTTTCTGTTTTAAATGTTTTAGCCCATACGCAAGAGTTTGTAACGGTCCATTGTGAATAACACGAAATGTATGGTCAATAGTATTCATTTTACTATCAATAGTACGTTGCCGTTCATTAATTATGGAGCGCAAAAGTTTTTCATGCTGATATAATGGACTGAGTGCTACATTTATTATTAAAGTAAATAAACATGGAATTATAGGAATCCAAGTTCCGTAAAATAACAGAATGATGTAACCAAATATCATCAATGAAAAGCTTATTCCAGCAACAAATATTAATTTTTCCCAGATTAATTGTCTAGAGCGTCCAATATTAATTGAGATAACTCCCCAAACAACTATCCATATATACTCCCAAGATTCTGCCCATGATGTTAGCATCGGACGACGATTATTTAAAACAGCATTAATAATTTGGCTAGTAGCATGTGCGTGGTATTCAACTCCATACATTAAACCAGGAATTTTCTGTTCAGAAACTGCTAGGGTATGTACTCTATCACCTCCACTAGGAGAAACATTACCAACAAGGATAATCTTATCGCGCAACCATTTAGGGTCTATTTTACCTTGACTCGTCCTACCCGTCTTAATTTCATTGAGCGAGAAAATACGAAATGGTTTATCCCCACTTCTAAAGTTGACTAATATTTTTAGCTCACCAGTATCATCTTTATCAACATATCCACCAAAATTTGATACTACACGAGGTAATTCAACTTTTCCAAATCGTATAGTATTTTGGTCGTTTATGCCATTTTCATAAGTATAGCCTTTCGGTTTTAGGTAAGCTTTAGCAAGCTGTAGAGCTAATGAGAAATGGTCTTGCTTCTGATTTTCCCATTCTTTTGGGTCTGGTGTATATAAAATATATCGCCGATATTTACCATCAATATCAGGGTTGACATCTGCAAATCCAATACGGTCGGAAGGAATGGAATCTGGTGCTGGAATTGAAGGTTCCAAAACCTTATTGATACCGAATATATTTTTATATTCTTTAAAGGTTTTAACCAGTTTGTCATGTCCTGGTTCAATTGAGACGTTTTTAAAAATATCCAGTCCAATAGCACGGGGTTGATAAGTTGCTAGCTTATCAAGTAATTCAGCAATTTCTCCATCAGGAATAGGATACTTACCTACCTTGTTAATATCATCTTCATTAATACCGACAATTACTACATGCTCATCAGTAGCTTCTGGCAAACGCAGATGTAAAAATGTATCAAATAATGTCAATTCTGGCACTTGCAACAAACCATTCATACGGATAAAGATAATTACCATCAAAACTGTTAATCCGGAAGACGCTGCATAACGCCATATTTTAAATTTTGCACAAAGTCTACGCCATTGCACACGCATTTACTTATACTCCTTAACCGATTAATCCTTCTTCACGGGCACGAATTTCTGTTTGAATTCGTAGACTTTGACCATCTTCAGGATATATACCAAGCACATCTTGAATTTTAATCCAGTAATTTCGTACTGTACGTCTTGTTACATGCATTTCTTTAGAAATAGCCGTATCAGTTAATCCTTTTTCAAAAGCCAAACATAAAACTTTAAGCCAATTAGGTTGAAGCTCAATTCCAGTTCTTATCTCTTTAGTATGTGTCGCTCCTTGAAGTGCTAAATTTAGTCGCACTAACATTTCATGTTCTGAGAGTGCTTTATCTGCAATTGCAAATCCACCTTGATGATTGTCAATATCATGCTTAATGCGTACTAACGCTTTTACGTAACTTGTTTGGACTAAAATATTTTGTGTATCGTAATCATCTAGCACTTGCTGCAGGAGATTAATTCCTGTCTCTATTGAGGCAGTATCACCAGTTTTGTCAGGAATAGACAAATCCATAACAATCAAGTCAAACTTCGAGTTCTTCAGATATTCATTTACCTCCGAAGCTGTCTTAGCTTTAAATATTTCTGCATTCTGAAAGTGATGCGACAAAATATTTACAGTTCCTGCCAAAATTAATTGATGGTCATCAACAACAAGAATCTTAATTATTTCTTCCATCGTTAACCTCAAATGCATCGTTAATTGGGCTATGTCTACTCGTATCATGTTTTTTTACTAAAATACTTAGCATTTATACTTTCTTCATTTTTTGTTATATAGCTATATAGATAGATAACCAAAACTAACTACCGCTTATATATGTGTATTCTATACAGCTCAGACATTTCAGAGAATGCACAAAAGTGCAAACTCTGATTTACTAATATTTTTGGATAAAAATGCTGACTTCATAAGTTCTTTTGCTTACAATTGCAATACGTATTTTCTTAAAGGCTGATGCAGGATGTTGCAATCATAAAAGGTAAAAAAAATTGCAAAGCTGTCACTCAGTAAGTACAAAAGTGTATTTGGAGAATGCGGTTAATTGGTTGAAGTCGGATGGTATGGTTATTCCGGACACATATTTGCAACATTTATCACCAATGGGGTGGGAACATATAAATCTAACTGGTGATTATGTTTGGAATTTGAACTCGGCAAGTACCCTTGATAATTTACGCTCTTTGAGAGTGAAAAAATCTAAATTTTAATTGGCTACAACTATTGTACGGTAAGGGTTTGAAGACTTGCGCTCATTCCGAGCGCGTACAATAAACCCGTTTTGGGACGTTCCTGCCAATTGAACTGAAATTATTGTCCTAAAGCACGCACATCAACAAAACGCATTCCGGCTCTTTGTGCAGCTTCTAACCCGCTATTACTATCTTCGTAGACAATACAATCTTCGGGAGCAACCCCTAAACGTTTAGCTGCAAGCAGAAAAATATCTGGTTCAGGTTTGCCTTTGCCGACATCATCAACACTAACAACTGTGTCAAACAAATGACGAAGTTTCAAAATCTCAAGAGTTGCCTGCACAATAGCACCTTCACCACCAGACGCAACAGCCATCGGTACTTTACCGTAATTAGCGCGCGCTATTTCTGCAATTTCTTGGATTTCTTCGACTGTATGAATCATAGATTGATAATATTTTTTTCGCTCGGCATTGACTAAAGCTGAATCAAGCTCATAGTAAAACTGGCTGTTAAGTAACTCAATCATCTCTAATGCAGAAGTTCCACAGTGTTGATAAAACCATTCCTTAGTCAACTGGGCGCCAAACTTCTTCAAAGATGCAGACCATGCTTGGAAGTGTACGGGTAAAGTATTTGCAAGCGTTCCATCACAGTCAAAAATCAATGCTTTGTAAGATTGTGTGAGTAAAGTAATACCTGTTTGAGAAAATTCTGTTGCTGTCATAAGCCTTCCTCCTTCAAAATCAGTAAACGAAGCTTAAACTTCTAACATTCTTCCATTCATTGGATGCTCCCGATATGAAGTAGCTAGCTGTTAACCTGCTGACAACAAATTTTCAGATTGCTGCAAATTATTAATACGAGAACAATATTCTTAATTCTGCAATCAATGCCTGCGAAAACAGATGATGTTATTGCCAGGGCGGAACTCTTGCAGCAAGCAATAGTAACTTTACAACTACAAATGAGCGCAAATTATATCGAACGCAGAAGTGGCGCCTTTATGTTGTTGTGTCCTGCGCTACCAGGCACTCCTAATAGAAGTTTCCCCAGCACCTTTTAATAGAACAAATAAACTATAAAACGCATTTGATAAGTATATTTAGACTGTTCTCGCCGTGCGTGGTTCTGCCAGTCGTTCTTGACATACAACAGGACTTACGCATTGAATATCAATTTTTGAAGGCGAATTTAAATTGACTAAGGCTAGCCAATTAAACTATAATCTATTATAATATCTTCTTTTTATAAATATTTGTTCATAACTAAATTTTTACTGCAATATGTTCTTCCACAGCCGTAAGGTGCATTGTATATTGTTTATAACTTTCATCCAGAACAAGTTCTGGTTGTAGCTCCACTATCGCATCTAGTATTGTCCTAATAAATTGGAGCCATTGCGCTAAAAATTCCCATGCTGAAACTAAAATATTGGTATCAGGCAAAAACTTAAACTTCATAGCCGAAGCTTCGCTTGTCTCAAAACGAACTTTGATGATATCACCTTGACGCTCCATTAACATTCCCACATCTGTACCCTGTTCAAAAAAATTAAACTCTACTGGTGACTGTGTATCATGAGTCAGTTTTTCTAACACAAGAGGAATATCTTCAAATATAGTAGATAAATCAGGACGCAGTGAAAAGCAAGCGTCATGCTCTTGAAAACTGATAATAAATTGTCCTTGATAACGCGAAAGGAAATAGCTTAAGGATATGAAAATTTTATTCGCATCTACTATCTCAAAAAAATAATTAGGTTCGTTTAACTTTTCCCAATAGGAAGATATTTTAAAGGTTTGACTCATCTTCTAACTACCTCAACAAAAAGGATATGCTGTTTTTAATGTTAAATCTCTACTACGGATAACTTTGACAATCATTACACCTTCAAGGGCTGTGCTATCGGGAAGATATATATTACCAGCAGGCTTACCCATATTGATAACATGTTCACCAGGCTCCAAAGGTGTTAACAGTTCAGCTTCAATTATAAATTGATCGTCCTTCCAATGCCCTTGAGGTTTACCTGTATTACAGGCACGGTCTTGAAGTTCCGATGCGAGTCTTCGCGCACCATGCTCAATTACAGCGTGTCCATAAACCTTTGACTTAAAATTACCCCACTCCCCTTTTACAATTATATCTTCTCCTAGCTTACGTTTAGGAGCAGAGGGTTTTTCTCGACTTAGCCTTACCCATGCTTCAAATCTCATTGGCTCTTCCAAAGCCCCACGGCCGCGTTCAGCCATATAATGTTGGTATCGTTCCCAATCACCCAGATCAGTTCCTTGAGGATGGTTTTTCATACCCTCGTAACGACGCTGTTGTAATTGCCACTGGTACTCCTGCCATTCTCTCACTAATTGCTCATACTTCTGTTTCCCAATTATTTCTGGAGCTTCGGTAGGATAACGTGGACTGTATTCTTGCCCTACCTCATATTCTTTCCCCCCTTGTTTGTATATTCGAGTCACTGTACGCTGTGAGCGTTGATTTAGTAGTTCCAGCAAGCTGGAATGCAGTTTTTTCAACTCAAATTCGTCAACATCCGCTCTTCTCATTTGAACTAAAAGTTCGTCGATTTTTTGTTGGTTCTTTCCCACTAACTCCTCATATCCTTGTTTCGGTAGGCGCCTATCTATGAGTGAAATTAACTTTGCATCGGGGAAATTTGCTCCCAAGGCAACAATCTGACCCCTACCTTGAGAGGTCATCATCTCATCTCCAACCCTAGCAACCTCTGGTATTTCTTCTTTTTTAACTTCTACTATTTTCCCCTCCGCTAGCAGTATCCAAGGATTAATCACCCATTCGAGCATTTTTCATCGCTCCGCAACTCGAATCAATAACTTTCATCAAAGAATAATACATTTCTTTGGACAGGAAATAAATTTTTTTTGTTAAGAATCAATAAATGCTAGTTGCCTCGAAGCTGTGCAACTTTGGTTCTCGATATCGGGAGCAAGGCGCCCTCTCGTATGAAGGTATTGAAGTTTCGTCATCTATGCTACGCAAGAACCATAATAACTGACGCTTCTGTGTCCAAACTATTACAAGCTCCTTATGAAGCAGGTCTAACGATTTTGCGTGATTTACCCGAATGTAGAGACGTAAAATTTACCTGCGGTACACTCCGTGAACACGTCTCTACACGTCTGTTTTTATTAAATGATGGGCGCCACCCCTGAATCGCTCTTCTGTATCCTACAAGGGAAGGGGTTAGATTTTTCGTTAATGTTAAGGAGATTTCAATTTTTTCAAATGTTGGATAGTGGATGCCAAATAAAAAAAGTAGGCAGAGGTTTCTCGCACCAAAAACTTCAGCTTGCTTTCCATACTTCGGTAGCGGGTAGTCGGTGTACCAGATGGATATGCATTCATACCTAAATCTCGTGCCATTAATGTGGCTCGTTTTAAATGTAAGGGGTCGCTGACAATAATAAATTCAGACAACTCCTGCTCTGACGCAACTTCTTTTGCATTTTTCAGGTTTTGGAGGGTTGTCCGAGATTTAGTTTCAATTAAGATATCTGATTCTCTGACTCCGCGCGCTATCGCATAACGCTGACCAGCGGTTGCTTCTGCTATATCTTTATTTTCGCCAATTCCACCAGTAAAAATTATGCTACTAACCTTTCCTTTTTGATACAGGTTTATTGCATGATTAATTCGTTCTCTAAAAACAGGAGATGGTTTGTCTTGCCAAACTTCTGCTCCCAGTACAATTGCCGCATCAGCCGATTTTAGCTTATTTTTGGTGTTGTAGAAATATATGCTAAATGCGGTTACTACTGAAGGCAAGATAACAAATACAGTAACAAGCAAAGTGAATGCAAGGCATTGTTGTTGAATGTGATATTTTAGAAGCATAAGTTAAAAATGACCGATTTACTATTTTTATCTTTTACTTCGTCAATTTACGATTCTTCCTTATCATAAACGAAAGAATCAGATGTATTCTATCCGTTCAATATACAACGTGTTGAAATCATTCTAACTTGATTTTTTACCAAAAAACTCAGTCATTAGCTAGATGTACTGGTTATATTTTTTGTAATTAAGTAAACAATCTTTCCAAAATAGTGCTTTTGAACCTTCCATTAAGATTCCCGACGCGAGCGTTCATTTGTCGGGAATCTGACCATCCGCAACTACTACAAATAAGTTGTAGGTTATTTAATAAGCGGTTGATTTGCCAAGTTATCCAAACCAACGGACTTGAGTAAGCTGTTCCATTCAGCCATTAACGCTGTATCCTTTGGTTTATCAATGCGAAGCTCTGCCAATGTCGTTAGAGCGTCGTGCCAAATACTGTTTTCAGCATACAGCGCGGCTTTTTGCTGTGGTGTGGCGCCTTTAAGATTATCCGCAAGTTTAGAATTTGGGTTAACTCGTTGTACCCATCCTTCTACATATTCGAGTTGTGCTGGTAGCTGTGGGTTGCAATCTACTTTTAGCTTCAAAAACCAGTTATATGTTTTACCTACTTGTAAAGAATTTACTGATGGCAGTTTGATATTCATAATTCCCGGCGCCGCTGGAGGTGTCACAGAACCACGGTATATTGTTTTACTTGGTTTAGTTGTCTCGTCTTTGACAACAAACTCCATATTTTTAATTGATGCTTTTTGATAAGGGATAAAAAACCAAAAAGTTGGAAGTTCGGCAGTTGTTAAACCCCAAACCTTAGTAACTGGACTTGCTTGAGTTGTTGTTTCTTCGTATACAGGTACTAATGCAGTCATTGGCTGTTCACTGCTGCAACCGCGACTTGCTGCACCTCCGCGCGTACCTGCGGCGCCTCTATCTGGTGGAGCAGGAGGTGGGACAAATTTAATCGGGGTGTTTCTTGCAACTGTAGGCACCGTCCAATATACTGAGCTAACAATGCTGCTGAATAGAGTTATGAAACTTAATATAGCTGTTAGCTGTATTTTTCTAAAATTGTTTTTCATAAGTACACCTTTTTGTAACAAAATAATAAGTTTTAGTTTTGATTTGGAAAAGATTTTGAAAAGAAGAATACAACCATTGGACTACTTAATAAACCAAGGACAGCAGGAACTAGTGGAACCCAAGAACTAAATAAAATTAAAAGGACAAAACAACTTCCACATATAAAAATTATACAAATTCCAAAGCATATTAGCAAATAAGTCGATTGTCTGAGAAAATAGGCTGTAACGTACCCTAAGCTAGACCACAAAAAAATCCAAATTGTTTCATTCTCAATAGACCAAGTTGATAGCAAAGGTCTTCCATCTAAGGCAGCACTGATTAATTGACTGACCATTTGTGCTTGCAGTATTACCCCTGGTACTTCTTGAGAATACGTTTCATTATTTATATAAGGAGTTAACCAATAATCAGGAAAAGTTTCTGCGGTTGTACCAATAAGAACTATACGGTCTTTAACTGTCGCTGCATTTAATTTACCAGCAAGCACTGATTTTACAGTAATTTGTGGGGCAATAGCTTCAATTGTTGGAGACGCGCGGTAATTCAGCAATATTTGATGTCCCAGAGCATTAATACCTTGATATCCTCCCGTATGTGCTTCTAAAGGATTTATTAAGAGCTTTCCAAGTTGCCACGCACCGTCTTTTGTATATTCAAGTTTTACTCCCTTAGTATATAAATAACGCAGTGCTAGCTGTACACTCAAAGAATAAGAGGCGCCGCAAGGTGAGGAAGGAGGAGGAGTTAATGCCAAATAATGACGACGTACTATATTATCAGTATCGTTGAGAGTATTACTAAACCCTAAACGGTCGCTTGAGACTTCTGGTGGTGGTGCAACACCTATTATTCGTTTTTGGGAGTCATTAACTTGACAAACAGCTATTATATTTTCACTTTCTCGGAGTCGTTTTGCTAACTGAGAATAATTTTTACTAACAGCGTAATCTCTATATAAATCTATACCAATAGCTTGCGGTTGTAGTGCTTCAACTTTTTCTAAAACTTCGCTTAATGCTTTATCAGACCAAGAACCGCGTTGTTCCTCAGTACGTTGTGTCTGCACATCTTCCTCAGTAGCAGTTATTACTAACAAGCGAGAATCTGGTTTTTCAGTAGGACGTGAGCGTAGTAACACATCAAATGCTGCAAGTTCCAATGGTTGTAAAACTCCTAAATATCTTACTCCCATAACTAGCCCAGTAGTAGCCAAGCTTAAAAGCAACATCAACGAGAAAGCAACCAAGTTAGGAGCGCGTTTTACAGGTTTTTCTGATATAGGAATATCAGGCGTTTTGATGAGAGAATTCCAAGTAAACGGTATATCAGCAGGGTTTTGACAAATAATAGGCAACCAGCTAGCGCAGGGAAACTTATTTTCTATTCCTTGTAACCGTTCTCTTGCTTCACGTACAGCCAAATATAGTGACTCACCCCTGATCATCGCTTCTAAAAAATACTTCAAAAATTCTTGCGCTACCTTGTCAGGTACAGGTTCACGCATAACTATAATTTGGGGTATTTGCAAATCTGCAAACTCGCGCGCTAACCCCAAACCATCACAAGAGTTGAAAATAGCCAGTTGTAAACCTCTTTCAACTGCTTTTTTGAGTGCATACTTTAATTGACCAATTGTCAAACTCTCAGTTTGATTAATGTAAATCTTCCCAGTATCACAGCTATCCTGACTAGAACTATGTCCAGCGAAGAACAAAATTTGCCAGTTTTGCTCCCATAATTGATTCGTTAAGTCTTTACATTCTGGTTCAACTAAAAACGTAGTATCCGTCAAAGGTAACTCTTCAAGGATTTTACGGTCGGTTTTTGTATCAATTCCATCGCTGTTACCCAATATTGCTAGAACTTTTGCCGCCTTTGATTCTGGTAAAGAGCGGCTAACCTGTTCATAACTAGGTGTACTTAATGCTACTTCTGCTTTCGGATACCGTTCTAATAAATCCCATAAATGCCAAGGTAGTTTTTTAAGCCATAAATCTTGAGTTTGTAGCAGTACACGAATATTATCTTCAGGTAAAAGTTTTTCTAACCATTTCTCGCGAATACGACGAAACGGCTCAGAAGCTAACCAACAATTAAAGCGCGCGTTTAGTTCTTGAGCAGCTTTTTGGCAATCATCAATAGTGGCAGTTTTTATAGTTTGCTTAGGTATACCAATAGGACGACCGGGTAAATTGAGACTACGGTAAATTGATTGCCACTGATGATAATAGCGTTTGATATCAGGGTCAGGTGGTAATTCTCCTGTAATTTCCACTACCGGACGGACATTTTCGTCACCTATTTGCAGCGTGACGTGAAAACCCTGCTCAAAATTTCCCTCTCCTAATTTTAAAATAACTAGCTTACCCACAATGAAAGCACTCCTACATCTACATTCTTAACTCGTAAGGTGCGTGACGCTATTAGACTTGCGCTTCGTTGTCAGATTGTTGGTAGCGTCACGCACCCTACCTTACATATTTTAAGCTTTCGGCTTTCTGAACTAGGAAATCTGTAAAGATACTAATAATAGTTCGCTTGCGTAGTTTAATATTGGCGTTGATTGACATACCTGATTGTAAAGCAACTTGACGGTTGTTGATTAATAAGGCTTGTCCATCTAAACGCACTTTAGCAGGAAAACGCCAGTAAGGATATACTTGGTCGGGTGGTAAAGCATCTGAACCAATTTCTAGTAATTCACCCTTGATGTCACCGTATTCTTGGAAGGGAAACGAGTCAATGCGAACGTCTACTTTTTGACCTTCCTTGACAAAACCAATATCTCGGTTAGTAATATACACTTTGGCGATTAAATTGTCTTTGGGAACTATTTTCAAAATTGGTTCGCTGGAATTTGCCACAAACCCTGATGATTTGGCTTTTAGTTCAAAAATATTTCCTTCGACAGGGGACTTAATTTTTTGGTATTTCAAAGTTTCTTTAGTTTGAGTTAATTTACTATCTATTTCCGCAATTTGACTATTAATTTCGTAAAGACGCTTTTGATTTTCTAAAATTAATTTAGATAATTGACTGTCTATTTCCGCAATACTTTTATCATTAACTGTAATTTTAGAGAATGTATCTTCTTGTGATACAGCGGTTGTATTGCGAACTTTTTCATTACTTCCTGCAAATGCTAGCTGCAATCTTTGCTTTTCTTTTGTCAAACGTGTAACTTCAGCTTGTTTTGTGCTAACATCTTGCTGCTGTTTCAAATACTGAATTTGAGAAATTGCTCCTGCTTTTGCTAAAGGTGCAAATTTATTGAGAATATTTTGATTAATATTCAGTAATTGTTTCGCACTAGTTAACTGAGCTTCAGTTTGTAATAATTGCTGCTGTATTTGACCTGTTTCTAATTTAACACCTTCAACACGAGACTCTAACTCAGTTTGACGACTTTTTAAACGTAACTGTTGCTCTGGAGTAAAATTAACACCAGTCGTAGAACCTTGTAAATGCGCGCGATAAAGTTGATTTTCTGCTGCATAAGCTGCTCGACTTTTCATCAAAAAAGCTAATTCTGGTTTAATTCCCAGTAAAGTAGATTTTTGCGTCACTTCTTGAGGTGATACTACAGCTTGTCCTACAGTTTGAATTTGCGAACGATAAAAATCAGTTTCCAGTTGAACTGCATTTTTTTGTAGAACCAGCGAAGCGCGCGCTTTATGTAACGAAGTTAGCTGTGCTTGAGAAGAAGTATCTTCAAAGTTAATTAATACTTGACCCTTCTTAACAGCTTCGCCATCTTTTACATATATATCCTTAACTACACCACCAACAGGCGCCTGAATTTCTTGCACAGTTGCCTTTGGTTCCAGTTTACCAGTAGCAGGAATCGATTCTTCAATTTTAAAAACAGAAGCCCAAACTACAGTAAACGTAGTAATCCCAACAATACCCCAAGCAATCGCGCGCGACCAGATAGGAGATTGTTGTAATAAAACAGGTTGGTCAAATTGAATAGCCATTTTGATTTTGGATTTTCCCGGTATAGGGACATGAATGGATTTTGGATTTTAGATTGTAGGGTGGGCACTGCTAGCCCTGTCAAGGTGAGCATGAGTACTACCCATTTATAAGGGTTTTAGCCTTTCACTGATTAAAATTTGAAAGCAAAAAACAAAATTTGCGCTCAATTTTATATTTCAGGGTTGGGGGTACAACGTAAAAATAAGGCTTCCAGCTAGTACGCAAGTGGTACACCTTGACAGGGCTAGGTGGGCACTGCCCACCTTACTCAGCACTCAGCACTCAGCACTCAGCACTTATAACTGAGAATCTTGTTGCTTATATAAACAGTAATAATAACCTTTATACGACATTAACTCTTCATGAGTACCCTGCTCAACAACGGCGCCATTATCCATCATTAAAATAGTATCAGCATTGCGAATAGTACCAAGCCGATGAGTAATAAAAAACACAGTCTTATTCTTAAACGCAGTTGCTAAATTACGGCAAACTTGTGATTCAGCGTTATAATCTAATGCACTAGTAGCTTCATCTAATATCAAAATTTGAGGATTTTGTAAAACAGTACGTGCGATAGCTACACGTTGTTTTTGTCCACCAGATAAATTAGAACCACGTTCACCAACTTGGGTGTTATAACCGTTAGGCAGGTTCATAATAAAATCGTGAGCAAATGCGACTTTTGCAGCAGCTATAATTTCATCATCGCTAGCATCTGGATAAGCAAGGGCAATGTTATCGCGTACTGTACCATCAAAAAGTAAGGTATCTTGTAGCACTACACCTATCTGGCGCCTAAGTGAATACAGTTCAACTTTGCTGATATCATAACCATCGATTAAAATCTTACCTGCTTGAGGTTCGTATAATCTTGGTAATAATTTTAATAGCGTGCTTTTACCAGAACCGCTTTGTCCAACTATACCAATAAAGGCGCCAGCGGAAATATCCAAGTTAATGTTACATAATTGCAACGTACCACCCTGACGGAAGCTAAAGGAAAGATTATCATAACGAACGCTTCCTTGAATTGCTGGCATAAGGATATTTTGATTATCGGTTTCAGTTTCTTGGGGTGTGTCAAGAATATCCGCTAATCTTTGTAAAGATAAAGCTGTTTCTTGGAAATTTTGCCACAGTTGTACTAATCGAAGTAACGGACTGGTTACATAATTTGATAAGATACGAAAGGCGATAAGTTGTCCTAAAGTTAATTGTTGGTTTAAAACTAGATAGGCGCCAACCCAAAGTACCAATAAAGTAGAAAACTTGTTGAGAAAGTTGCTGATGGAACTAGCGGTAGTTTGCGTTGAGATGGTTTTGAAACCAGCACTGATATAACGCGCGTACTTGTCTTGCCACTGCCACCGCGAACGCATTTCTAAATTCTGCGCTTTAACCGTTTGCATTCCCCCCATCATTTCGACAAGATAGGAATGTGTTTCGCTGTTACGTTCGGCTTTATCTTGCAGTTGGCGCCTAATAATAGGTGATACCATCAAGTTGAGCAGTGCAAACAAAGGTACTGTTGCGAGTGCCACAAGCGTTAACACCGGACTGTAAATAACCATCACCAAGATATACACCACAGAGAATACAGCATCCATCACAACAGTAAGTGCTGTGCCCGTGAGAAATTGGCGAATATTTTCTAGCTCGTTGACGCGCGTCGCTAATTCCCCAACTGGGCGCCGTTCAAAGTAAGATAAAGGCAAACGTAAAAGATGATTGATAACTTCCGAACCGAGAGATAAATCAATGCGATTAGTCGTATCTACAAACAACTGCGTGCGAATAGCGGTCAATATAGCTTCGACAACTGCGACAACAATTAGGAAAATACCAAATACTTCCAAGCTATCTGGACTATTACCAACAATAACTTTATCAATAATTACTTGTGTTGCTAAAGGATTGACTAATCCAAACACCTGTACAACAATCGAAGCAATTAAAACCTCGATTAATACTTTACGGTAGCGTCGCATCGCAGGTACAAACCAGCGCAAACTAAACCGAGACTGAGGCGTTTGTTTTGTCGGTTGAAAAAGCAACACTTCACCTTCTGTACCCCAAGTCTCAATAAAGTCGCGCGTTTTGCGACGTATCACCCCCGTCTCTGGAACAGCTATAACTAATTCTTGGGGACTGCTTTTGTAAATAATTGCAAAACTCTCTTGCCAAGAAATCATCACTGGGGGTTGCAAACGACTTACCGCAGTAGCAGGAACCTTCACCATTTGTGTTGTTAACCCCATCAATTCTGCCACGGCGCCGCAAAATTGAAGTGATACTCCTGTATGCTGTATTTGTTTCGCGACTATTCGACGTAACATATCGCGACGAAACGGCATATTAAAATACAGACACAGCATTTGAAAGCAAGCCAAAGCAGTATCCTGCTGACCCTTACCTCGTATATAAGGATACTTCTTATGCTTAGTAGACTCAGCATCTATAACTGTATCAGGAGCATAAGGAACACGAGCTAAATCTATACTTGAAGTAGTAGATGAAGAAATACCCGTAGTAAGTACTTCAGTACTTATCTTCTCCAATGCATCACGACGCACACCCAACAAGCGTAAAAAACCTCTTGCAGAAATGTTTTGGTTAGCATCTTGACATTCAATACGACTACCAACAGCAAACTCAGCTTGTGAACTACCACTAACTAGCCATAAAAAGTCTGAGTCTAACTGCTTATAAAACTTCCGCGCAGATAATACCTGTACAGCATCACTTTCAATAACATCGCGCGTAAGCTTTACTAAGTCAGTCTCTCCAGAAGCTCGTCGGCTAAGTTCCTCTCCTAACAAATCATATACTTCAATCCATCCAGCGTGATTATATAATGCTTCCGTAAAAGATGAATTTTGTTGTAATAAACTTAAAAAATCAGCGCTTTTAATATTGAGACAAACAACTTCAGTCGAAGCAATAACAGTTTCGCATGGACAAGAACGCAGATGACTGACCCAGCCAAACACCTCTCCTGCACTCAGTAATTTTAAAGTAGTAGCTTTATCATTACGAGGGTCATAACCTAAAAGACGTGCCTGTCCTTCATAGATAATACTAATATATTGGGGCATCGCTTCACGCGCGGTAATAACCTGTCCAAGGCGGTAGCGTAGGAACTCAGCTTTTGTAGATAAGTTATCTAAAGCATTTTTAGACAAGTTATTAAAAGGAAATACACCCGCGAGAAACTCTTCTATATCAACTTGCGTAGATGTCATTACACGGGAAACCATTGCTGTCGTCCTTCTTTTATAAGCATCATGCCGTTTTATACGTATGTAATAGAAATTTATGCAACCTTAAATTAAATATGTTGGTTGAGCCAATTTTCAAATAGTTCATCAATCAATCGGCGCCGCATAACATCATCGAGCCTAGCTGGTATACTCTTTTCAAGCCGAATAATTACAAAATTACCCTCTATATTATGAGGCGCCCAAAGTTGACCGGGTTTACTTACAGCTAACACCCTACCAATAACCGGGTGTACTTGACCCAGAGCAACAGGTCCTAATATACCCCCAGTATATGCTTCTAAACCTTGAGAAAACTCGCGCGCTAATTCAGAAAAAGACTGTTCTCCAGCTTGAATACGAAAATATATCTCCGAAGCAAGACCTTGGTCTTTAACGCGAATAACAGAATAAATAACTTGGTCAAATCTTGCCTTAGTTTTTAAAAAATATGACTCAACTTTGTTACCAAAATTAATCATTTTAAATTTATATATCTTAAAATTGCGAATAGCTATCTCCTCCATAGCTTCTAACTTCATACCATGATTATGTTTTTCAAACTCTGTAATCGCCACAATCCTTTCTGACTCATTACAAGGTATATTAGCTATAGCCTGGTCAATAACCAAACCTCGTCGAACCTGCGACATCATTTGATAGCGGTTCAGCATTACAGGTAGTTCATCTGCGTGAACAGCTTGCTCACCGACTTGTAAAACTGGCGCATTCATAATTTACCCCTCAGTACTATCCCTTACGCTGGTTTATACGATTGGTTTGTAAAAATATGCAGGCATTTTACTAGATTCCGACATGTGTTTCATTTTTGAATGTAATTTACCACGGTAAAAACTCTGGTGATATTTATTTATATACAATTTTGATTCTTTAAAGCCCATTCGTCATTTGCTGTATGCCAATGTTAAGTTTTTGTTACATTCCTTAGTATGTAAATTTCTGTATCATTTTGCATAAATTCTCAGAAGCGAACCGAGCAGTTTAAAGTTACTGTTGCGAGGAAGGTCATATACATATGCCAAAACTTTTGCTGATTTGGCTGTCAAGATTTTTGGCGCCTGCTGTTGTCTTTGTATATCCTGGCACTAAAGCCTACGCACAAAATATTACCTTGGATGGCTCTTTGGGAACTCCAGCAACTTTGACGGGTTCAAATTACACAATTCCCCAATCGTTGGGGCAAACTGTCGGTAATAATTTATTTCATAGTTTTAGTCAGTTTAATCTTAATACTAACGAAACAGCTATTTTTCAAAGCAATCCCAATATTCAAAATATTCTCTCTCGTGTGACTGGTGGTAATAAATCTATAATTGATGGTTTAATTAGTACACAGAATAAAAATGTAAATCTTTTTTTAATCAATCCCAATGGGATTATATTTGGACAAAACGCGAGGTTAGATGTGGGTGGTTCATTTGTAGTGAGTACAGCGAACAGTTTCAAGTTTGACGATCAGAGCGAATTTAGTGCAATTAATCCGCAACAGATGTCTTTGCTAAGTATTAAAGTTCCCATTGGTTTACAATATGGCAACAAGCAACCAGGAGAAATTACGCTCCAAGGACAACCCAGTTCTGAACTGAGAGTTACTCCAAAAAGCAGCTTGATTTTTGCTGGAGGGCAGATCGGCGCCAACCAATTTAAATTAATCGCTCCTGGTGGAAGAATTGAACTAGCAGGAGTAGCAGGTGAGGGGACAGTTGATTTGAAGGTTGATGGTAATCATGTGAGTTTGAGTCTTCCTGATAATATAGCGCGAGCCGATGCTTTATTAAACAACGCCGATCTGAATACAACCGCTGATGGCGGTGGAGGCATCAAAATTGACACTCGTAACCTAGATTTATTAAACAGCTTTATAAGCAGTCAAACCAACGGTAGAGGAGACGCTGGAAATATATTGTTGCAAAGTACTGGCTCTATGTTTTTTCGCAATAGTGGCGTTGCTAGTGTTACTTATGGAGAGGGAAACTCAGGGAATATTTCATTGAAAGCAAACGGCTCTATCTCTTTTGATACAAGCAGTATTTCTACTAGCACTCCTTCAGGCTTGGGAGATGCTGGAAATATTTCACTGAAGGCAAATGGTTCTATTTCTTTTGTAGATCATGGTGGTATTTATAGTGATGTTGCTTATGGTAGGGGTGCTGGTGGTGGGATATCTCTAGAAGCCGGAGACTCAATTTTAATTACAAAAGAAGTCACATTTGATAGTGAAGCAATTAGCGAGCGCAGTGGCGCAGGAAACATTTCGTTTCAGGCGGGAAACTCCATTGTTATCAGTGATAGAAGTTCTATATATAGTAACTCTGGTGGCAAAGGAGATGCTGGCAAAATTAGTATGCAGGCGCCTTCTTTATCGCTACTTAATGGTTCTCAGTTAGTTTCCACAACCTCTGCTGAAGGGAAAGGAGGTGATATTGAAATTAATGCCACTGATGCTGTTAATATTTCTGGACTCGTAACTATTCCTGTCTACCCTGATGCCACCTTACTGGCATATAGTAGTATACGAAGTAGTGCTAATTCTGGAGCTACTACTAAAGCAGGTGATATCAGAATTACAACGAAGACTTTACAATTATCAGATGCAGCCGTTTTAAATGCTGGAACAAGCGGTAGTGCTATAGGTGGTAATATCACCCTAGATACCCAGACCCTAAAAATTACAGGTGGCGCCAAGTTGCTAACATCTACCTTTGGCTTTGATGGAGGCAACGCAGGTAATATCACAATCAATGCCAGTGAAAAAATTGATATTGTGGACAGTGATCCAAACTTTTTTGAACAACAGCAACCGAGAATATCCTATTTGCCTATTTTCAATGACCAAATCAGTCCTGCCAGTGGACTATTTTCTAACACTACACCTAATTCTGATGGCAACGGCGGCACTATTAGGCTGAGTACTCCTGTTCTGTTACTGGCTAATGGAGCGCAGATTGTTACCAGCACAGTAGGAAGTGGGAAAGCTGGTGATATTTACCTGGGTAGTCCCGATAAACCTATTAAACAAATTACTATATCAGGTAAAAACACAGGTATTTTCGCCAGTACTCAAGCTTCAGCTATTACCCTACCGCTAAAATTTACAACAGTTGCCGAAATAGGCGAAACTGGACAATTACCCAGCACGGCTCAAACTATTCCCACAGTTGTTGGAATTTCTGTTGAAAAAATTTCTGGTAGTCTCGATAGTACTAATGATGTAGACCTATATCGGATTGAATTGCAGGGAAATCAAACCTTTTCAGCAACAACACTTCTCTCCCAAGTGAGTGATACTCGGCTATTCCTTTTTGATAGCAACGGCTTTGGTGTATACGCCAATGATGATATTGATACAAATTATATTTTCCAATCATCTTTACCAGAAAAGAATTCGTTGACCCCTAAAAACCCTGGAACTTATTATCTAGCTGTTAGCCAATACCCTGTAACTGCTGTTAGTAATGGAGGTGAAATTTTTAGTTTTCTTACTCCCACAGAAATTAGTGGCGCTACTGGAAAAGGGGGAAGTTTACCCTTAAGTGGTTGGGTTGGCAACGGTGTTGAGCAGAATAAATACACTATTATCCTTAATGGACTTACTGCTGTGCCTCAAATTTTACCAGGTGGAGATGGTGGTAATATTACTGTTAATGCAAACTCTCTTATAATTAAAGACAGCGCTCAATTAGCAGCAAGCACCAGTGGTAACGGTAAAGCAGGAAATATTCAGTTAAATGTCGATAGTTTGAATGTTTCTAGTGGTGGACAATTACTCACTAACACCTCTAGTAAGGGACAAGCTGGCAATATTACCATTAATGCAGCTAGTAATATTAATCTCTCAAATCCCGGTAGTGGTTTATATGCGAACACAACTCCCGGTTCCACTGGCAACGGTGGTAATATCTTCATTGACCCTAGAACTCTAACTATTCGAGATGGTGCGAAAATCGCCGTTGACAGCCAGGGAGAAGGAATTAGCGGTAACATTGAACTAGCAGCAGGTATACTTTCCCTTGAGAATGGAAGTATTACCGCCGAAACTCGCAGCAATATCGGTGGTAATATTACCTTGAACTTGCAAGAGTTATTATTGCTACGCAATCGCAGTAAAATTTCTACAACAGCTGGTAACGATCAATTTGGCGGTGATGGAGGCAACATTGATATTAATTCAAGATTTATCGTTGCTGTTCCTTTTGAAAACAGCGATATTACTGCGAATGCTTTTGATGGTAGGGGTGGTAGCGTCAAGATTAGGAGGAATCAAGGCATTTTTGGAATAGAAGCACGCTCTAAAGAATCCCCCACTACTAGCGATATTACAGCTAGTTCTAAAAACGGAGCGCAGGGACAAGTTTTGATTGAACGACCTGAAACTGAACCTAGTCGCGGTTTAATCGAATTACCAAACAACCTAGTTGACGCATCCCAGCAAATAGCTCAAGGTTGCACTCCCAGAAGGGGGCAAACTGCCAGTAAATTTATCTCTACTGGAAGGGGAGGAATACCAGAAAATCCTTATGAACCATTACGCAAACGTGCAATAATAAATAACTGGCTAACGCTGCCAAATGACCCAAATCAGCAAACAAGGGAAATGAAAGAACAAATCGCCACAAAACAAAACTCAGAAGCAATTGTGGAAGCACAAGGTTGGGTACTTGATTCCAGTGGAGAAGTTGAGTTGGTTGCACAAGTTTCTGGTGATAATTTTCATTATTCTTCGCAGCAAGCAGCATTTAGCTGTAATGCAGCAATATCTCCCTAAGGGACTTCCAAAAATTTAATTCTCCCGGAATGTGGGGTGGGCATCCAAGCAAACACCTCATTTGAATGAACGGGCGGGACGCCCATTCCACAAGAAAATATTGGAGATTTTTTTATTTGGAAGTCCCTAATTGACGTTTTTGTTATATTTGATACTCAATCAAAAATTTTGTTTGGCGTCGTAACCCAAATCTGCTTTCATTTATGGGTAGTGTGGAAGAACAAAGTTATGCCCAGCTCCTTCATGAGCGCCACCCGCAGCACAAGCTCCTCTATTATCATAACCGTTGTAAAACATTACTTGACACTTATGACAGAAGCGCCATTCTTCCTGTGTTGTTGATGTTGGCGAGATATCATGTGGAAGAACAAAATTATATCCAGCTGCTTTATGAGTACCACCCGCAGGGCAAGTTCCTTTATTGGGATATCCATTGAAAAACATTGCTTGGCATTTACGACAAAAGCGCCAATTATCCTGTGCTTTTTGTGTTGGCGAACCACCATAGGGAAGAGCAAACTCAAACCCTTTTGGTTCATGGCTACCACCCGCAGCACAAGCTCCTTTATTATCATAACCGTTGTAAAACATCGCTTGACATTTATGACAGAAGCGCCATCTATCTTGTACTCCACTGGATTGAGCTAAAACAACGGTAGAGAAATCACCAAGCAAGACTGTACCTGCGGCTCCACCAATGAAACCGACACCTGCTTTTAAAAATTGACGACGGGAAAACTCATCATACATAATACTTTCTCCTTGCATTCTTGTTGATAGATCATCTAGTAGTCACAGAATTATCGCTCCAGGGAGAGCAGCTTGAACTCCCTAAAAAGCGTGATTTGCAACCTTGGACTTTGATTTTATAAACACGATTTGGTTGAATATTTTTAAAAGTAAATCTTACTGAGCATGAATAAACATTTGCGCGAAATAGTATTCGCCTTTGTCATTTACGGCAACTCCGATTCCAGTTAGTTCAGTTTGACTCAAAATATTATTTAGATGACCGGGACTATTCAACCACCACTGGACTGCTGATGTTGCAGGGTCACTATTACAACCAAAGCAATAATACTCATTTTCGTAGTATGCATAACTATTGTGAGGAATGGTTTGTGATACTGCTTGCCATCGTTGCTCAAGTCCTTGATGATTGAGAGGTTTTCCAGCACTAGCCATTTGTTGAGCATATGCTTGCACTTGTTCATTTATGCGAGCATCTATTTGAAGAGGCGCCAGACCTTTAGAAGCTCGATACTGATTAACTTGGTCATATACATTTTGTTGTATTTGGGCTAAATCTGAATTTTGCCCATTAGCATTACGATTTCTAATGAAAGGCTTATATTTATGCAAATCGGAGCGCGGAATGAGAGTACGTGACGGTTTTGGGAGTTGAGCTTGAGCCTTATTATAATGGCTAATTAAGCTAGAACTAATCGTAGTAGCAGATAAAGCTAGTACCGAAACACAAAGTAAAGTACGTCTGAGCATTATATCTCCTTAAGTTTGCTGACTTGAAAAAGAATTTTAGATTGAATAATTAAGAATTTATGTCAAAAAACGCAGCTATAAATGATGACTGCTCTTTTGAAGTTAACCTCTCTTCCATAAATTCTTACGATTGCTTTTCCGGCTTATGCACTATGAGTCATTTTAATACTTTTGAACTATCTAAATATCTATATCGGCGCCAAATTAATTTGATAATTAATCTTAAGTTTTTATTTGTATTTTGTATCCGTATTTTATCTTAATATGGATTAATAAAGAATACTTCTATAAAACTAGTTGCTAATAGATGCGAGGAGGGTCAGATATGCCAAAAAGTTGGCTGATTTTGCTAGAGAGATTTTTGGCACCTGCTATGGTATTTGTATATTCTGCCACAAAAATGAAGAACTAACTACAAAACCTACCTCAGAACCAATTGTAGAAGCACAGGGTTTAGTTGTTAATTCCCGTGGAGAAGTCGAGTTGGTTGCACAAGTTTCTGCGAGTAATTTTCATAATTATTCACAGCAAGCAGCATATAGTTGTGGCGCCACATCTTGATAATATGATTAGCACACCTGTACAGCAACATGAAAATTTAATACAATCTTAAAAAACTATGATTAAGCTTAACAAATTTAAGAATAAATGGAAATCTTTAATTAGTCTTGCATTGATAAGTTCTTTAATATGCATTACTTCTTCCGTTATTGCCAAAGGTCAAACAATTTATTTTTCTAATTCCCAAAATTCAATATATCTATATGCAAAGCAAAATTCTGGTGATTTATTGCAACAAGGCAAAATACTGTATGATGCAGGTAAATATGCCGATGCGGTTAAAGTTTTGCAACAAGCTATTGACAATTATCGCATTCAAGGTAACAAATTACAGCAAGCTGTGGGATTAAGCAATCTTGCCCTAGCCTACCAAAAAATGGGATTGTGGCAAGAAGCAAATTTAGCAGTGACAGAAAGTTTGAAACTGCAAGAAAACATCAAACAAAGTCCTATGGTTTTAGCCCAAACATTAGATATTCAAGGCAGTATTCAATTAGAATTAGGACAAGCTGAACAAGCACTCTTAACTTGGCAGCGCGCGGAAGCAATATACAAACAAATCGATAATCAAAGCGGCACCGTTGGTAGTCGCATCAACCAAGCTCAAGCATTACAAGTATTAGGATTTTATCGACGCTCTATCAATTTATTAACCGAATTAAAGGCAAAATTACAATTACAGCCTAAATCCCTGACCAAAGCGGTCGAGCTACGTTCTTTGGGAGACGCTTTACAATTAGCGGGAGATTTACAACAGTCCCGTCAAGTTCTGCAGCAAAGCTTAGAAATAGCCCAAAGTTTACAGTTAACTCCAGAAATAAGCGCCACACTATTCAGTCTCGGTAATACTGCAAGGTCACAACAAGATACAAAAGCAGCTTTAACTTATTATCAACAAGCTGCTCAAGCCGCACCCGATACTATTACTCAAGTTCAAGCAAAAATAAATCAGATAAGTTTGCTTCTGAGTACCAAACAACAATCGGCAGTTGAGACAATATTACCGCAAATACAAACGCAAATTGCGAATTTACCTCCCAGTCAATCAGCAGTTTATGCGCGAATCTATCTAGCACAAAACTTAGTAAAAATGGCAAATAAAACTACTGATGCAGCCAAAATACTTGCTGATTCGGTCGAAATTGCTAGAATTTTATCAGATAAACGTGCAGAATCTTATGCACTTGGCACGTTGGGTAATTTGTACGAACGAACTCAAGAATGGGCAAATGCTCAAAACTTGACTTCCAAGGCTTTAGTTTTAACACAAACTATTAACGCACCAGATATATCCTATCGCTGGAATTGGCAATTAGGAAGGTTATTGAAACAACAGGGAGATATAAATGGCGCCCTGAGTGCCTATGATACTGCAATTAGTGAATTGCAATTACTTCGCAGCGATTTAGTTGCAGCCAATCGCAATATACAATTTGACTTTAAGGAAAGTGTTGAACCCATATACAGACAATCTGTAGAACTACTATTAACATCTTCAGAGTCTAATCCAAAAACAGAAAATCTAGAAAAAGCTAGACAAAGAATCGAATCGTTACAACTTGCAGAACTAGATAATTTCTTTCGTCAAGCTTGTATTAATGCTCAAACAGTAGTGCTTGATAAAGTTGTAGACAAAAATAATCCAACCAGCGCAATTATTTATCCAATAATTTTACCCAATCAACTACAAGTCATCGTCAAAATTCCCCAACAAAAACTCAAATCATACAAAGTTAATATTCCTCAACAAGAAATAGAAAGCAAATTAGCAAAACTTCGGGAGTATTTTTTAGAACCCGACCTAACAGAAGAAGTAAAAACGCTGTCACAAGAGGTCTATAGCTGGTTAATTCGACCAGAAATTGAGTCAGATTTTGCGAAGAGTGAAGTGAATACACTCGTTTTTATACTAGATGGCGCCTTGCGAAATATACCAATGGCAGCATTATACGATGGTCAAAAGTATCTAGTAGAAAAATATTCTGTTGCTTTAAGTTTAGGACTGCAATTACTTGCTCCTAAATCTTTAGCAAAAGAACCACTCAATGTTCTAGCTGCTGGGTTAGTTCAGCCACCACAAGCATACTCCAAGTTTCCACCCTTACTAGGAATAAAATCTGAGTTTAATCTAATTGCCCAAGCGGGAATATCTACCAAACAACTGCTTGATAAAGATTTTACCAGCAAAACCTTAGAAAAAAACGTAAACACAACGCCCTTAAATGTCTTGCATTTAGCCACCCACGGACAATTTAGTTCTCGTCCCGAAGATACTTTTATACTAGCAAACGATGGTCCAATCAACGTCTTGCAGTTCGATAGTTTACTGCGTCATCAAGGAGAAACACGCGCGCAAACCCTAGAAATGTTAGTTTTAAGTGCTTGCCAAACTGCATCGGGCGATAATCGTGCCACACTAGGTCTAGCGGGAGCATCCATTAAAGCAGGGGCACGTAGTACATTAGCTTCACTGTGGCATATTAACGATAAATCCACAGCTATTTTAATTGGGGAGTTTTACCGTGAATTAGCCAAAAATAAAGTGACAAAAGCCGAAGCTTTACGTCGTGCCCAAGTAAAATTATTCAAAGAATACCCTAATTATAGTCGTCCTGGTTTTTGGGCACCTTATATATTAGTTGGAAATTGGCTTTAAATATTGTTAATAATGCGATTTTCAACGTGTAAGTCATATTCAAGATTATTTTATATTTAGCTTCCGTGAAAAATCACAATTGATGGTTCTTTTACTGGAGTCGTAAATGCTGTATTTGAAAATGCTTTCGGACAAGGTGGAAATATCCGTATTAATAGTGACTCACTATCGCTTGCTAATGGTGGTCAACTACTAGTTACAACTTTTGGACAGGGAAACGCAGGTAGTGCAATTATTAATACTTCTAAATATATCTCTTTAGATGGGGGTGATGACTCTGGATTTGTCAGCGGGATATTTAATGATTTGCGAGAAACTGGTGTAGGAAAAGCTGGCGGCATTAGCATCAATACAATATCTACTACACATACAATTTCCTGGGATTCGTCGTAGAGACGTTACACGTAACGTCTCTACCGAGGTGGGAATTAACTACAAATATCTGAGACATAGGTAGTAGGACAGGCGAGACGCCTATCCTACGGTTTTTTAATGGCACAAGTTATGAGAGCCTAACAAACTTCTCTGTGAAACAGGCGCCCGCGCGACCAACACCACATCACCATTTTTATCTTTAACCCAGTGCTGCGCTTCCACTACATTATTATTGGCAGCACTAGAGATGTTACCAGTTTGTTTACTAGTTACAGCATTTGATGTTATCCACCTACCTGTTTGCACTTCTGCTTGTAATGGTTCTGTGGGAGTCGGCGCCATTCCGCTACGTCCAGTTATAGTGAAAGAAGTACCGCGCGCGCGAGTTCCTGGGTTACAACTTGATGCTATTTGTTGCGATGCATCTACTAAACCTGATGGTAACTCTACTAAACCGCGACTTGGGTCTACATCAGGTGTGTTAATAGTTACTACTCCACTCAATGATGGGTTGGTTTGAGATACTGCTGTAATGTCGTTTGTTCGCAAAAATCCTGGATTTAAATCACCTGGACGTAATCTTTCTAACTGCTCTCTACTCAGTGGTGCGGCGCCGAATATGGCTGTAGCGTCTATTTTCACGCTTCCACCGGAACCATTGAAAGCATTCGCTGTAATGTCTGTGTTTTCGTTGGGATAAGCAATAATAAATTTTGTGTTGATATTAATATTGCCACCATTACCACCAGATTGAGCGGTTCCTGCTGTCGTTGATATCCGACTCTGGCGCCGTAGTGATAGTATATCTTGTATATTTAGAGTAATGTCACCACCATTCCCAGATGTTGTTTCACCTTCAATAAACCCTTGGTCAAGGGAAAGCGAGTTTGCTTTTACGTCAATATTACCTGCACTACTGACAGAACTATTTAAATTACCGTTGGAATCAGGTTTTGCGGAAACAGAAATACTCGCATTACGTAAAACCATTTCTCCATTAACTTTAATATTAAGGTTTCCACCTCTGCCAAAACCCTTATCTTCACTTGTAATACCTGCATTTTCTAACACCAGAGAATTTGCTGTTAAAAATAGTGTACCTGCATCACCTTCTCCATCTGTGCTAATTGAAATTCCACCTCGGTTGCGAAGTACTGCTTTATCAGTATTTAATACAATTGTACCGCCATTACCTCGACCGCGCGTCACACTACCTAAACCGCTATTTACTCCAGGTACATCATTCTCAAAAAGGACTGACTTTGCTGTAATATTGATGGCGCCAGCATTTCCGGTAAATCTTCTATCAAAAAAGGTACTAGTTGTAATATTGGCATTGTTCCGCAATTCTAAAGAGTCTGTTTTAAGGTTTATTATTCCAGCTTGACCTAGAGATGCAGTTTCACTTGTTATTCCTGAATCATTAGTCATTAAAACACGATTTGCTGTAATATTAATTTCTCCAGCATTTCCTGTATTATCCACTATTCGCTGTCGTCCTTCTATCTCAACTATACCTGTATCGGTAATTATCCCCGCTTGGTTTGATATAAATAGCGAGTCAGTGTTAATGTTAATAATGCCAGCATTTCCAGACCCTAATGTATAACTTTTAACCCCACTACTATTTTCTACACTTAATTGATTCGTATTGATAGTTACATTACCTGCAAGTCCTGCGCCTTCTGTATTACTTTCAATTCCCGCCTCTTTAAGTAGCCTAATAGTATCGCTTGTAATTGTAATATTACCAGCTTTACCATTACCAGTAGTTAAACTTCCAATACCTGAGCTACTTAAAGTCAAATTTGGTGTATTGATAATTAGTGAAGCTGCATTACCCGAACCTTCTGCCTTACTATTAAGACCAGCACCGTTAAAATCAATTGTATTTGCTTGAAGTTGCATCGGCGCCGCGTTATTGGCAGTAATATTATCGCTATTAAAACCTAAATCTTGGAGAAAAATGGTATCAACAGCCGTTGCCTTCAACTCTCCACCGTTAGTTTGAAGGCCAGCTTTGCTTATAGAGATATTACCAAGAGCAGTTGCCTGAAACTGTCCACCACTAGTTTGCATACCAATATCGCTTATAGATATATTACCTCTAGCCGTGGTTTGAAAATTTCCGCCCCCAGTTTTTATGTCTCCAGCACTTATAAATATATTATCTCCAGCTGTAGCTTGAAAATTTCCACCCCTAGTTTCAACAGCACCTCCATTTATAGATATATTACGCCCAGCCGTAGCTTGAAAATTTCCACCTCTTGTTTCAAAACCACCTTCATTCATAGATATATTACGCCCAGCCGTAGCTTGAAAATTTCCACCTCTTGTTTCAAAGCCACCTTTAGTTGTAGATATATTACCTCCAGCTTGGAGAATTACATTAAACACCCCATTTTGTGATTTAAATCCAAAACCGTTTTCTCCTCCTAAAGTAATATCATTTGCTGCCTGTAAAGTCAAAGTTACTGGACTTGCAGTTGTTTTTGTAATTCCAAAACCATCAGTTATTGATGAAATATTACCTTCTTGATTTCCTGTATTACCTGTGCTAAGAGTTACACTCGTACCAGCTTCAAGTTGTTTTTCAACATCATAGATAGCAACAACTGCATTATCACTCGTAGCTGTAAACACATTAGGATTATCATTGTTAAAACTACCATTCTCATAACTTTGATATGCTAGTAAGATATTGCGCGGGTCAAGCAACCAAGTTCCACTAATACCATTTGTCGCACTTGCATTAACATTAATACCAGCAACATCTAAGAAATTTGCGCTAGAGGTTTCAATAAAACCCCCATTCCCAAACAAACCACCCTTTGCTTCTAAAGTTCCATAAGCGCGCGTGGACTCGTTACTCCACACAATAATTTGTCCACCATTACCTGTATTTATGGCATTTGCTTGAACTATTGCCTTTGGACTAATATAAGTTGCATTTGCATTGAAACTCCCACCACCTTTATAGTCCCCACCCACAAATACTTTACCACCGCCCGTATCACCAGATGCATTAATTTTGGCGCCTGGATATAAACCAACTTGATGACCTAATATTTTTACACTTCCACCCTGTTGACTCGATACATCGATATTACCTGTCGTGATAGTTGTCCCAGCTTGGTTTGGTATCGCAAGTCCAGATAATTCAACTTCACCGTTTATATTAGTAGGCAGGTTTATTAATAACGGTGATAGTGATACTTTATTTATTTCTCCATTCCCTTGTAACTCTAACCCAGTAACACTACCAGTTACTAAGCTGATATCTGCTGCATTGGGAAGCGATATTAAAGCTACTTCTCCACCTGGTGCTATTAGGCGCCCAGTATTAACAACCGCACCACCTAGCAAAGTTAAATTTTGTCCTGAATTAACCGCTAAATCACCGCTATTTACAACCGGATTATTTGAACTTTGGTCTAATTGTAATCCAATCGGTGTAGATATAGTTAACAGTGGTTGAGAGTTAGGAGTAGCAGCAAACATTGTGCCATCTGCAAACTTGATACTATTTGCCGTAGTACCAACAAAAGAACCACCAATATCTAGACGCGCGTTTTGTCCAAAAAGAATCCCCGCAGGGTTTAAGATAAATAAATTAGCCGAACCATTCGCTTTAATAACGCCATCTATATTAGACGGCAACCCACCTGTTACGCGCGTAACGATATTTTTAATGCTTAAATCATTATTAAAAAATGCCGTATTTCCTGTTATCTCAGGAGTCAGCGTAGAAAAAGAAAAATCTTTGAAACTATGAAATAAATTACTTTCCCTCTGCGTTCCACCTCCTATTACCTTAATAGTTCCTTGAGTTGAAACTGTTGAGTTAACAGGGAGCGTTGCATCAGGTGTAACATCTGCAAGCACAGGGTAGGAAGCAGCTATAAATACTATCACATTACCTAAGCTGTATAAACCAAGTTTGTAAAACTTCACAGATTGATTTTTCATTTTGATATAAGCGCTTCTAATAATTTACATTCCCTTTATCTGTAACAGGACTTACGCTCCTTGGCAGATTAAAATCGTAGGGTGCGTGACGCTACCCCAGAATTTCAAAGTAGATACAAGACTTGTAGCGTCACGCACCAACTCATGATTGTGACAGTATCGTAAGTCCTATGTAAGTTGGCATAAGCCACCATAATTAAAAATATAAACTTTAAAGTAACATATTAAAAGTCAGGGAACATGTAAAAAATCATTAATCAAAAAACACAATAGTTACAGTACATATGCGGATAATTTAAAAGTCGCTGTTTGTATGTGGTTCTGGGTTTCTTGTCTTGATTACCCGATATCACCTTATCTTTGCTCTTAGGCATAATCTTTCCTCTGAGTAAGTTAAATATATGTCTGTAGAGTCAGTAAAGTTTACGTAATATGTTATATATCTTTACATTTGAAGGACACCATGATTTCTAGCTTAGTGCCATTCGCAAGAAATAAAAAATGTAGAGACTGTATAAATATAGTCTCTACACATGTAAAATTAAGCGAAATCTCTCATCAAACGAAGCTCAAATTTAGAAGATAGCATCCAAGCTAAGTACAAAGCTGGTGTTATCTTGGAAGACAGCGATTAAATCACCTTTGTAGTACAAAGTCGTATCTAATGCTCCGGAACCGCTCATGTTTTCATTATAGTTAACAGTGTAATCGCTCTTGCTGCCACCCAACCGGACTTTATCACCTTCTTGCCATTTGAAATCAGTAATAGTAGCGTATCCATTTTTACCGTCACCATAGTAACCAACTTCACTCCAAGAACCGTTGTAACCGAGTCCAAAGGTATCTTTACCAGCACCACCACTTAAGGTATCTTTTTCACCGTAACTCCAAGCTTGGTAGCCATTAACAAAGTCATCACCGGCGCCACCTGATAGATAATCGTTGCCAGACCCACCATAAAGTAAGTCGTTACCTTCTTCACCGTAAAGCCAGTCATTGCCAGTACCACCATCAAGATAGTCATTGCCGGCGCCACCATAAAGTACGTCATTACCAGATTCACCGTAGAGGATATCATCACCAGAGTACTTTGGATTCAAACCACCATACAGAGTATCGTTACCGCTTCCACCGTACAGGATGTCATTTTGATTACCACCGTACATAATATCGTCGCCGCCATAACCGTACAAAGTATCTTGTCCGTCATAGTCGTCATAACCAGAACCATAACCAGATGTTGGATAACCTTTAATAACATCATTGCTGTCAGTACCATAAAGGGTTTCGCTGTACCAGTTACCGTTGATAGTAGCCATAATTTATTTCTCCTTCTAGACCATTTAAAGTTGTGTGTATAAAGTTTGGTTCACATCAAGCTATGTTTATCATTCTTCTGCTGAACTCGTGAACCTCTCTTCTTTCACCCTATACGGTAGGTTTTTTAGTTTATGCAGTTAGGGTAAAAATTTTTTTGGATATCTTGTAGAATTTTTTGAAGTCTTGTGGAATAGTCATCTTGTGGAACTGTCATCTTGTGGAATGGGCATTTTGTGGAACTGTCATCCTTGCCCGTTACAAATATAAGGTAGTACTCCATATCAATAGTTTTGGTGGATAAGGAGATTAGCAACGGATGACTAACGGATGTAATACCATTTCTATATGAAGATGCATATTATTAGCCTTAGCCCCCTTGGGTTATCCACAGTAGATGCTCCCTGAAATCCTTTGTTTTTATAGTTTACCCCGACTTGTGTGTACACCGTAGGAAGAGAATCCAAACAAACACATGAAACCCCAATTGTATTTGGCAGGCTGCGCGCGTTGATTATGATATTAAATACCAAATTCATGGGTTTTGGGTTTAGACCCTGCCGATTAATTCTAGGCGCCTGTAATCAACGCGCGCAAATATCAAAATAGTTACAAATCGTAGCAAATAGCAACCGTAATGAACGTTTTTACAGATACATAAATTATTTTATTGCTGCATAATTCTCAATTGCCCTTCGTATATGTAAGCGAAGAAACAGGGGCTAACCAGTTATATCTGATTAGGTTTTAAGGACAATTAACGCCAATTATTGGAATCAGTCGTTGCAATAGCCGTACTGATGCCAAAAAATGTAACGATAGCTTAACAGGATTATGCATTTTGGAATGTCAGCTTCAACCCGGATGGTAAAACCTTTGTTTCTGTCAGCGATGATGCCAAAGTTGAAATTTGGACTGCTTCGGCGCCGGAAATTGAACAGCAGATGATTGTTCGGGGCTGCAATTGGTTAAGGGATTATCTCAAGAATAATGTCAGGGTAGACAAGGCTTCACGACAAATTTGTGACCCTAATGACTAGATTTATTGAGCCGACACCCCCAACTTATAGTTCAAAAATATTAAAGTGACAAGCGTGCATAAATCGAAAAAGCAATCGTAAGAAGCAACGGAAAAGAAGCGCAAGATAGGATAATACTTAATATGAATTGGTCTTTAAAAAGCCGTCGGCAATTTATGCAGATAATAGCGATGAGTTCAGCCGCAGTGGTACTTGGTGATTTCTTGCCCAATCAACACCCCGTAGCACTAGCAGCTACATCTGCATGGGTAGCTCGTCATCGGTTGACTTCGGCACAATATCAAAGTGAATTTGACAAGTTTACTTCCCTTGGTTATCGCCCAGTGCAGCTGAGTGGTTATGCTGTGGATAATCAAGACTTTTATGCTGTTATCTTTGAAAAAACAACGAATGCACCAGTTTGGGTGGCACGTCATGGGTTGACATTAGCACAATATCAAAATGAATTCGACAAGTTCACAGCCCTAGGATATCGTCCAGTGCAGGTTAGTGGTTATGCGGTAGGTTATCAAGATTTTTATGCTGTTATTTTTGAAAAAACAACGAATGCACCAGCTTGGGTGGCACGTCATAGGTTGACTTCGGCGCAATATCAAAGTGAATTCAACAAGTTCACAGCCCTAGGTTTTCGACCTGTAGACCTGAGCGCTTACACTGTCGGTAATCAAGATTTTTATGCTGTTATTTTTGAAAAAACAGCAAATGCACCTGCATGGGTAGCACGTCATGGAATGACCTCCGCACAATATCAAAGTGAATTTAACAAGTTCACAGCAGAAAAATACCGCTTAGTGAAAGTCAGTGGCTATAGTCTCAATGGTGAAGATAGATATGCTGCTATCTGGGAAAAATCTAGCAGTGGTGCTTGGGTCGCGCGTCACTCCATGAGTTCCCAAGAATACCAAGACGAATTTGAACGCTATTTTTATCAAGGCTATAGACCTATATGGGTAAATGGTTACACTGTCAATGGTCAAGACAGATATGCTGCTATCTGGGAAAGTCAAGACGGTTATAAGTCTTCGGAACTACAAGCTATCGATCAAATTGTTGCTAACTTTATGCAAAGTTATGATGTTCCCGGTCTTTCCTTCGCCATTGCGAAAGATGAGCGCTTGGTGTTAGCCAAAACTTATGGTTTGGCTGACAAATCGACGGGTCAAAGAGTTGCACCGCGTCACCGCTTCCGCATTGCCAGCGTATCAAAACCAATTACCGCTATCGCCGTTATGAAACTGGTGGAACAAGGCAAGCTAAAATTAAGCGATCGCATTTTCGGTCAAGGTGGTATTTTAGGCACCACTTACGGCACAACTCCCTATAAAACCAACGTTGAAAACATCACTGTAGAACATTTACTCAGCCATTTAGGCGGTGGTTGGTCTAACGATAATAATGACCCAATGTTTTCAAATCCCTCAATGAATCACACACAATTAATTAGTTGGGTTTTAGATAACCGTCCTTTAGATAACACACCGGGGACTAAATACGCTTACTCTAATTTTGGTTTCTGTGTTTTGGGACGGGTAATTGAACAGGTGACAGGACAAACATACGAAAATTATGTGAAAAGTAATATCCTCTTACCATGTGGTGTCACCAATATGCAAATTGGTGGTGATACCCTAGCTGAGAAAAAAGCCAATGAAGTTACTTATTATGGTCAAGGTGGTGAAAACCCCTATAATATGAAAGTTGCGCGGATGGATGCTCATGGCGGTTGGATTGCGAAACCGATTGATTTAGTAAGGTTGGCAGTGCAGGTAGATGGTTTAAATTCCAAACCAGACATTCTTAGTGCTAGTACAATCGCTACTATGTATCTAGGCTCAAGTGTTAACCCTAGTTACGCTAAAGGATGGGCTATAAATATAGGCACCAATAACCGTTGGCACAATGGCAGTTTACCAGGAGAACAGGCATTTCTAGTTAACACCAGCGATAGTTTCTCATGGGCAGTGCTAGTTAATACTCGTAGTCAAAATTCAAGCTTCGGTAGCGACCTCGACCAACTCATGTGGAACATTAGAAGCAAAGTTACTAATTGGCCGTCGTTTGACTTATTTTAATAAATTAAAACCTATCAAAATGTTGCAGCATTACAGCTAAACCCATTGGCACACAAAAAATACATCATAGTTAAAACTCGTTATGACGAGCAAACCAAACATACACATTATATGTTGAAATATGGCGAAGTTCCACCCGAACGGCGCCTGCAATATATAGAAGACTATTTTAGTAAAGCTCACGCAGAATTTACCCAAACTCATGAAAACTTCCTGCGAGCTTGGAAACCCCAACTTCAGTCAATTGGCGCCACATATCCAATTAAACTAGTGGTAGTGAAAATAGCTTTTTTAGAAATGGTCATAACAAAATCATGATATTTACCCAACACCTCAAATTTAATAACTAGTGGTCTGTGTGATTAATTTTGGTATGTTCTTTCTTCTCAATTCTTTCTTTGCGCCCTTTGCGTCCTTTGCGGTTCGTTTTTCCAACACACCAAAACTTATGACACGAACCACTATATATTGTTTGTAACCAATGACTTATCCGTTACATCCGTTTATCATCCGTTGCCAGTAGCTTGATCATTATAAATATAGAGCGGGCAAGGATGCCCACCCCACAAGAACAGTTTATAGATTTTTGAATTAGTAAAGTCCCTTCATCTTTAACGCGCGGAAACAGGTGCCGAACGTAATATATATTGTTTACCATCTAATATATAAACAACAATTGCCTCAAATTCTCCACTACGATAACCATCTTGATTACTTAATTGGTAGCGCTGAGGAGCATATTCCAAACCTCCAAGTGTTATACTTTTAGTAGGTAAAGACATTAATGGCTGATTTGACTTTGAATTCAAGCTGCGAACTTCTATTTTCTCAAGGTCGATAGTAATTGGTTTTTCGGTTGTATTTTCCAAAATAAAGTCTATAGTAGCGAAACCAAGTTGACTACCAATAAAAGACGCACCGCTTAAAGGTCTTTTCGGGTCATTCTGCCAAATCTGTAAATTTAATGATGGACTGACTTTAACTTGACTCGGAGGTGTATTTTGCATTGTTTTTTCAATTGATGATGGAACTACTTTGCCTACTGCTTGATAGTTACGCGCGTAAATTATTAAAGCCAAACTAGTTAAACTAGCGATTGCAAGACTAATTTGCCATTGATACATATACAAATAAATCCTCTAATAAAACTCTTGCACTCTTGTGGGACGGCTGTCCCCAGGCGTCCCATCATTCAAATTAAAAGCATAACGGCATATCTACCTAACCAACATTAATCACATCAAAAACATTCTTAAAATCATTGTAGGAAATAGTCTTATAACCATTAGTTTCACCACGCTCTGCGGATGTTGAACCCCAAGGATTATAAAGTGTAAGCGTTCCATTCGAGGTATTAGCACTTACAACTACATACTCATGACCTCCAACTATTCCTGCTTTTACAGCTTTATCTGAGCCGACTGTATCTGCTGTCATCGCCCATCCCTGATTTAAACGGCTAGCAATGTCTGATAAACTTAGGAAACCTCCTAATGGTGTTGCCGACCCAACTTTAGAGTAGTTCGCATACACACCACCTTGGGTGACACCAGTAATTGCATTCATGACTCGGAAGCCCCAACCATATTCAATACTACCGTAATTATTAGCTGTAGTACTGCGCTGAGAAATACCTAATTCAGAAAATTGAGTATAAGCTTTTTCTGCTAAAGCTACCCACAAACCTGTATTTTGATTATCATAACCTGCTAGGCTTCCTGATAAATATTGGTTGACGGTAACATATTCGGCACCTGTAGTCACTTTTCCATCGTTTTGACCGTAGAAGCGAACTGTGAATGTACCATCGCCATTATCAATAAACATATTATTTATTGAAGCTACACCATGTTGGCTGTTACCAGCAAGGGCGCCTAACGAAGACAAGAAATAACAATCACCCAAAGAACCTTGTTTGATATCTGAAGTACTCATATTAACTTGGCTACTAGTGCTATCTTTACCAAATAATACTTGGTTACGACCAGACAGCCCACTTGTGTTTGCTAAACCATAGCTAACTGTTCCACCTGAAGATTTACTAGTAGAAGGTAAGTCATTACCTAAAAACCACTTGCCTATTAATTTATCAAGATGTGTTGCAGAACTACCAGCTACCAAGTTACCTAGACTTTCTCCTTGATAAAAGGCGTTAGCACTACTACCAAAAGCAACCTTTGTAGATAAGTTTTTCACATAATCATCCATCTGAAAGCTGCTAACAATTTTACGCAAGTCGCTTAACTCGTTGGCATCAATAGTACCTCCATCTAATGCACTCCGCATTATCAACATCATTTCATTACGTCCTAATTTACCATCGCTGCCAAATTCACGTGCCCAATTCTTAATACCACTATCCTTAAGGTTTTGACTATACCAATCTGAGCCATATGTAACTGGTTTTGCCAAAAAGTTCATCTTATAATCAGTTACACCACCGTCATAAGAACTAACTTTAAAGTAATAACTACCTGCATTGAGCGTAACGTCGAAAGCTTCGGATATACCTACTTTATAAGCATTACCACCTATACTATGAGTTCCACTATTGTTAGAAAGCGCTATTTGATTTCCATTCGCATCAAGCAAACGAATATCAACATCAGCACTCAATCCCGACATTACCATACTCAAGTTACTAGTGCCATTTAAGCTAAAACTAAAATAATCGTTTGTATCAGAACCTCCAATACTTTCTCCATATGCAAAATAGCCATTTAACGGCGCCCAAGCTGTCGCAGTAGACATGGTATTGTTACTATCTGCCAATGCATAGCTACCATTAGCTTTTAAAATATTCGAGCTAAGATTATTTAAACTAGCACTACTTTGAAGATTTAAACCAGATAATTTCGTATCTAAACCCTTTGAAGAAGCTGACAAGTTTGCAGCAGAAGTATTAAGATTAGTATTGAGTGTATCTTGACGAAAAGAAGACTGTGATTGATTAAACATTGATGGAATCCTTAATACTGCGTAATTGGTGGAATCTGAGGGCAAAAAAGTAAAAATTAGACACGAAGTACTACTAGTTGGATGCAGATATCAACTAACAGCATGTTATGAGACAAAAATATGTATTTTGGAATACAGATAAAAACTTCAGCATGTAGGAAAGGTTTGAGCGGTAGATTCTTCAAACTATCGCTTGCATTAACCTCTCCGTTATCCCTATATACGAAGCCTTTTTTCACTTTATGCACGTACTCAAAAAAAATTTTGAAGTATCTAGATGAACCCGAAGAACTGTACAGTTAAGCATAACTATGCAAATAGGTTAAAATTGATTACCAAGTCACTAAATTTAAAACCTTATATATATTTTTTTTCATGCAACCTAGGCAGGGCATTATCGAAATATTTTCTACCTTTCTGCTATTCGATGCAGATAGGTTTAGCACTTGGGCAACCGATGCTAAATTGCGGCGTAGTATAAAATATTGCTTGGAACAATCACCACAAACGCAAACAGACAGGTTTTGGGCAGTTTATTGGCATAAAATATGGCAAGCTGAATCAAATCCTCTTGCAGTGGCACATATTTCCGCGTACTTACAGGAGGTGTGCTACTGGACGGCAAAAAAAATGGCGCTGAACTTTAAAAGTCAATCTAGCATAGCTGACTGCTTTCAAATCGCTATCGCGCGCGTTCCCAAAATACTAAAAAACTTCAACTCAGAACTTGGGAGTAGTTTAAAAAGTTATGCCGAATTAGCTTTTGAGGGTTTTATCAAAGACTCCTTACGGTTACATCACGAAGCTGATATTTGTAGCGACTGGTCATTACTGCACAAAATTAGCCGTAAACGCTTGATAGGCGCCTTGACGAATGCGGGCTATAACAGTCAAATTATTGAGAGCTACCTTCTAGCTTGGGAATGTTTCAAGGAAATATACGCAACAGAAGGTAAGAAAACTCGCGCTCTGAATAAACCTGGTACTTCAACTTGGCAATCAATAGCTGACTTATATAATGTTATTCAGTTGAGTCAGTTGTCATCTACTTCTAAAGCAACCCCAGAAAATTTGGAAAAATGGATAGGTGCTTGCTGTGTAGCTGCACGTAACTATCTGTTCCCAAAAATGGTTTCTGCTGATGCTACGTTTACAGGGCAAGAAACTGGTAATTTACTTGATGTGTTACCAGCTTCGGAAGATACGTCGTTACTGATGAAAGTTATTACGCAAGAAGAATATATAGATAGGCATAATCTTCAAGTCGAGCTAACCCGAGTTTTGACTGATGCCATAGCAGCACTTGATACACAGTCACAGCAACTACTGCAAGTCTATTACCAACAACAGCTAACTCAGCAGCAAATTGCCGAAAAGCTGGAAATGAAGCAGTACACTGTATCTCGGCGTTTGACAAGCATTAAGCGCGCGTTGTTAGTAGCTTTAACTCAGTGGAGTACAAACAACGTGCATATTAATCCCACATCGAACGTACTAGATGCGGTAAGCAAAAGCTTGGAGGAATGGCTCAAAAATTATCACGGCCATACTAATTACCTAGCAGATAATTAAAATGGAGTCAACAAAATTATGTTTAGCGCATCTTCCCCCTCTTTACTTGATAACGAACACATTCTGGAAATTCCTCCAACATCCACTGCACCGGAACAAAAGTTCTCAACCGCAGGCGCCAGTCAGCGTGCTTTAATTAACCAACTGTGTTTGGATGCATTTTTATGCATGTTGGGTGAAGAATTTTCTGTGACTCCAAAGGTTTATCCTAATAATGTAGCATTGGCTAGTATTTGGGAATTTGTCAACGGTACAGCTATTAGTTTTGGTAGCGCGCGTTTAGTGTTAATACCAACTTTAGCAATGGACAGTGATGAACTGCGTGTACCGCAAGAGTGGATAGACATTCCTGAATGGGTTGGTGATTACTATTTAGCAGTACAGGTAAACCCAGATGAAGGTTGGGTAAGAGTTTATGGCCACACAAACCATCAAAATATCAAAACTAAGAGTGTTTATAATCCTAGCGACCGAACCTACAGTTTGGAAACAGAAGACTTAATTCAAGATTTAAACGTGTTGTGGCTGACTACTCAATATTATCCCGAAGTCACGCGCGCTTCCGTATCTGAACTACCATCATTACCCCAAGCTCAAGCTGAAAATTTATTACAGCGTTTAGGAACAGACGTTAAATTTCCACGTTTAGAAATTCCATTTCAGCTTTGGGGAGCATTGCTCGCACACGGTGGTTGGCGCCAGCGTTTGTATGAATTACGACAAGGTTTAACGCAGCAAACATCTGTTCTACAGTGGCTGACTAATGGAGTTTCAAATTTTGCAACCCAGCTTGGTTGGTCAACGCGCGAATTTATAGCGGCGCCAGCAGGTATGCGAAGTAGAGATGCATCTACAATAGGATTGTCTCGACAACTATTAATAGGGGGTAATGCATACGAATTACGCATTTTCTCTAAAGGTAATGCTTCTGAACTAGTTTGGCGGTTTGAATTACGAAGTTTTAATTCACAAAGTTTAATACCTCTTGGTTTTAAGTTAAGACTGTTAACTGAAGATTTACAAACGTTTACAAATAATGAAGACGTTGCAACGGCGCCTGTCGAACTATTGTATGTTGAAGTTATGCTTGAATCTGGAGAGGGTATAGTTTGGGAAGTTGAACCAACACCCGAAAACTACGAACGCGAAATTCTACGTTTTTAATTGTGAAAATTTAATATATTTTTTTATATATATTTTAATACATTGGTATATATTAAAAACGTAGTAGTCTGTGTCAATAGTTTTGGTATGTTCACTTCTTAATTATTCTTCCTTCGTGTCCTTTGTGTCTTTGTGGTTCATTCCTCTTAACTTCCCAAAATTAATGACACAGACTAGTAGTACAAAATCAATGTGTATTTTTATTAAGCTAAATTTACTTGTAAACATCGTAATTTTATGTAAAAAACCACAAAGGCACAAAGGACACAAAGAAAGAAAAGAAAAGAGTATTACTATATTAAGTTGTTTATAAGAATGAAAAAAACTTCTTTACGTAAATCCTACTTAAAATTTATAGTAGTTGTTATAGTAACTACTATATTATGTGTTCAACTATTACCAGCTTTTGCAAATACTCCCTATCTAAAAAACGTAGAACCGCAAACACAAGAAACTGGTAAATTATTATATGACAGCGGACGCTATGTTGAAGCTGCACAAGTATTACGGCAAGCTGTTGACTCGTATCAAAAGCAAGGTAAAAAACTTGAGCAAGCTGTAGCTCTGAGTAATCTTTCACTCACATATCAACAGCTAGGTGACTGGAAACAAGCTCAAAACACAATTACTCAAAGTTTAAACTTACAAGGATATCAAAAAGCGCCACAAAACAATATCAACCTTCCAGTTCTTGCCCAAAGTTTAGATATTCAAGGACGTTTACAGTTAGAAACAGGGCAAGCAGAACAAGCGCTGTTAACCTGGAAGCAAATGGAGGAAATTTACACTAAAATCGGAGATAAAAATAGTATAGCCAGAGCGCGTCTCAATCAATCTCAAGCTTTACGAAATCAGGGTTTTAACCGCCGTGCGCTCGAAATGCTCGCACAAACAAATCAAACCTTACAATCTCAACCAGATTCACTAGATAAAGTAGCAGCGTTACTATCGCTTGGTAACACACTACAAAGAATTGGTAAACTCGAAGAATCTGACCGCGTTTTACAAAAAAGTTTAGAAATATCTCAACGAATAAAGTCTCCCGTTTATACTGCCGCAATTATTCTAAATTTAGGTAATAATGCCCGCGCGCAACAGAAAATACCAGAAGCTATATCATTCTATCAACAAACATATACAACATCTCCCTCACCCTTGATCAAAGTTCAAGCCCAAATTAATCAATATAGTTTACTAGTTCAAACAAAAGATGAAACACAAAAAAATGAAGCTCAATCTTTAATACCAGCAATTAAAAACCAATTAGAACAACTTCCCCCATCGCGCGCATCAATTTACGCTCGAATAAACTTCGCTCACTCCCTCCCACCTGAAGTCTCCTCCACGCTTCTCGCAACTGCAATACAACAATCTCGCAGCATTGGTGATACACGCGCGGAAGCTTATGCACTAGGAAAATTAGCCCATTTATATGAAACAACACAGCAATGGAAACAAGCGCGCGAGCTGACCGAAAAAGCACTAACCTTAGCCAAAGAGACAAATACCGCAGAAATAGCTTATTTATGGCAATGGCAATTAGGAAGAATCTTAAAATCACAAGGTGATATAAAAGGAGCAACTGACGCATACGATGCAGCAGTAGATAGTTTAGAGCAACTACGAACAGACCTAGTAGCAGTAAATCAAGACATACAATTTAACTTTCGAGATAACGTAGAACCAGTATACCGCGAATCAGTTGCTTTATTGCTCTCCACACAGCAAACCTCAGAAAAAACACTTGAAAAAGCTAGAGCGCGTATCGAAGCACTACAGTTAGCAGAACTAGATAATTTTTTCCGTGAAGCTTGTCTACAGGGGCAAAGAGTACTACTTGATAAAGTTGTAGATGAAGGAAATTCCACAGCTGCAATTATTTACCCAATTATCCTTCCTGAACAACTTCAAATCATCGTCAAAATACCTCAACAACCGCTACGTCATTATACTATCAAAAAATCCCAAGCAGAAGTAGAAAGCATTCTCCAAAAAATTCGAGAGTATATTACAGAACCAGACCGTACAGAAGATGTACAAGCGCTTTCTCAAGAAGTTTATAGCTGGTTAATTAAACCAAATGAATCTGATTTAGAAAAAAACAAAATAAATACACTAGTATTTGTATTAGATGGCGCCTTAAGAAACGTGCCAATGGCTGCTTTATACGACGGTCAAAAATACCTGGTTGAAAAATACGCCGTAGCATTAAGTTTAGGATTACAACTGTTTCAACCTAAACCCCTAGCAAAAACAAAACTGAATGTACTCGCAGGTGGATTAATACAACCACCACAAAATTATAAAAAACAATTTCCTCCTTTACCAGAAATTCAGTCCGAATTTAATTTAATATCCCAAGCAGGAGTTTCCAATACCCAATTACTAGACCAAAACTTCAACAGTAAAAACCTAGAAACCAGAGTTAACGCTTCAGGATATAACGTATTACATCTAGCAACCCACGGTCAATTTAGCTCGCGCGCCGAGAACACCTTCATCCTAGCAGCCGACGGCCCAATAAACGTCACCCAGTTTGATAGCTTATTGCGTCGTCGCGACGAAACCCGTCCCGAAGCATTAGAAATGTTAGTACTAAGCGCATGTCAAACCGCTGCTGGAGACAACCGCGCGACATTAGGGTTAGCAGGAGCATCACTCAAAGCAGGCGCCAGAAGTACACTAGCATCACTATGGCACGTCAACGATAAATCCACATCCATATTAATAGGAGAATTTTACCGAGAACTAGCCAAAACCAAAGTCACAAAAGCCGAAGCCCTAAGAAAAGCCCAAATTACACTTTTAAACAAATATCCCAACTATACCCGTCCCAGTTTCTGGGCGCCTTACATCCTAGTAGGTAACTGGCTTTAACTCTTGTGGAACAGGCATAGAAAGCCTGTTCTAAAATAAACTAATAATTAAGAACAAAGCCTACTACTCCAAGTTTGACTTCCGCGTCCTCTCGCACATTTATTCTGCTCCCCAACCCAAGTAACCTGCCATTTACTTTGAGTACGTTGCATCTCCACTCTTCGACGTATAGCAGCAACAGAATCATCAGCCAAACCTTCCTTAGTCATCAATACTACAGCCGTATCGCGCGTTGGATAGTTAACTTCAACATTTTCTGATTTTCTTCCCTCTGCTTCTTCCGTATCAGCGAATAACTTGACCGCAACTTGATTCGGATTTGAATTAGATAATTGATTTTGGGTAACAAAGTTTTTGACATTCACAACTCGATAACCGGAACGAGCAGAACTTTGAGCAGTTGCAGCAACAGAAACAAGAGTAGTAGCCAACGCTGCCAATATAACTGATTGTTTTAACATAGTAACTCTAATATTTTGTGTTCAATATACAAAACTACATTTCCAATAACAGATTTTTCGGTAACGCAAATATAATATTCACGCTTACTATATTTCGGTAAAAACATGGCAACCAACGCTTCGGCGGCGCCTGACTGCTGAGTGTTTGATTAATGTAGAATATTAGTGGATAATCTTTTAAACATTCTCTTGATAAAACTCAATCATGTCAGCGAAGGATATCTTTCATGAAGCAGTAAGGCGAGCTTTGGAAAAAGAGTAGTGGGTGATTACAGATGACCCGCTGAAATTCAAGTTTGGAAATGTTAACTTTCGGATTGATTTAGCAGCAGATAGAGTTGTTGCAGCAGAGAAAGGAGATGAAAAAATAGCGATTGAGATTAAAAGTTTCTTAAATCCTTCTGCTATAACAGATTTTTATGCAGCTTTAGGGCAGTTTCTAAGTTATCGGCTTGCATTGGCAGAAACTCAACCAGAACGAGTATTATACTTAGCTGTCCCAATTGACACATACAAAACCTTTTTTCAGTTTGATTTTACGCAAATGGCGATAAAACAATATCAGCTATTGCTAATTGTATATGACCCAGCCAATGAGGAGATTGTACAGTGGATAAAGTAGAGAAATATAGAGAGTGCGTAAAAACACTCGTGACTCGTTACGCTAATGATGACTCTTCAGATACAGATGTAGAAGTACAACTGATTTTAGATACTGAACGAGACCATTATCAGTGGATGAATGTTGGTTGGCAAGGTTTTAATCGGATTTATAGAAGTATAATACATTTCGACATTAAAAATGGGAAAATATGGCTTCAGCAGAATTTAACCGAGCAAAACCCAGCAGAAGAATTAGTTGAAATGGGAGTGCCAAGAGAAGATATTGTATTAGGGCTACAACCTGCTTTTAAAAGGCAATACACTGATTATGGTGTTGCTTAAAGTAGCAACGTTACTCAATCATAAAAATGCAATTGCGGAACTAATAATCGTTAGCTTTTTCATAGTAAATCTCACAAACATTACGTGTTAATAGAGTTGTAAGTTCTTATCCTTACTCATCTAAACATTTACATGTTTGGCTTTCCAAGTTTATGCAACAGGCGCCAGTTTTAAATCTCTGGGACTCTCACCTCTGTGCCCTAGAAGTCTCTGTGGTAAGAAACTTTACTGGTGGTTATTGAGGAGTAAACAATTATACGGCGCTTTTTAGTTCTCAAATTATTAAAGCTTAAAGCATACAAGGTGGAGACATCTGGAGCGTAACTATATTGCACATCCTATTCTATAAATTAATAGCAGTTAACGTTGTAGCTTTATATTTGCTGCTCGTTCTATTTGATACTACCGTAGTTTTAACAATTCTTTCCCCACAGTAATAAATATTTTGTTTGCGAAAAATAAGCGTACATACACGCCGTCATCTTCTAGAATGGCGCTTATTAACCGAGGCGCCTGTAGTAATGCTACGACTACTACACATACTTTTGAGGCGCCGTTTAAATTTGGCTCTACGTATTGTACAATAAAATAATGTTTGCTAGCCTGCTTATAGGCAATATACAAGGGAATCAACTATGCCTTCTCCCTTTTCTGGAATGAATCCCTATTTGGAGCATCCATCTTTATGGTCGGGTATTCACCATAGATTGATTACCGCAATTGCCAATGACTTAGCTCCCCACATTCGACCTAAGTACATTGTTGCTGTTGAGGAGCGAGTCTATCAAATCAGTGGAGAGGAATCTCTTTTAATTGGTGTTCCTGATGTCTCAGTACAACGTGTACAAAAGGCAACTAATACTATTGATTCCAGTGTTGCTGTTGCTGCTGCGACTGCACAGCCAATAGAAGCAACAATTCCCATACCAGAAATTTTAACCGAAGGTTATCTAGAAATTCGCTCAGTAGAAACTGGGGAAGTTATTACAACCATTGAGATTCTCTCGCCTAAGAATAAGCTATCAGCCGTTGGGCGCCTACAATACGAAAATAAACGGCAAAGTGTGTTTAGTAGTGGAACTCATTTGGTAGAAATTGACCTACTCCCTCAAGGAAAACCAATGCCAATTTTGAGTCCAAAAGTTGAGAGTAATTATCGCATTTTAGTCAGCAGAAGTGATACTCGTCCAAAAGCAGAATTTTATGCGTTTAATCTTCCAGATAGAATTCCCCAGTTTCCTTTACCCTTACGCTCAGAAGATACAGAACCTGTGGTTGATTTACAAAAGTTAGTGCATGAAATCTATGACCAAGGAGGATACGACCTCAGACTTGATTATAGTAGTCAACCAATTCCCAACTTATCAGAAACGAATGCTGCTTGGGTTGATAAAGTGTTGCGGGAGCAAGGATTAAGGACTTGAAGCAGGAGAGATAGGACTCGGAGTAGCCATATAAATGTGACGAATGCGCTGTTGCTGTAATGCGATGGTTACAAGACAATAATATAGAGGGACGGTTTAAATGGAAATAATATCGATAACACCACATCCATTAACAAAACTCAAGAGTTAGAGGTAACAGGTAAGTCCACAAAGCTATTTAGAAAATTAGAATCAGTCTTAGAAATAAAACTCAGTAAGAATAACTTCAAAAATCCTATTGAGCATAAATCTCAAAAAAATACTTCAATAATTCAAGAGATAATAACTCAACTTTTACCAAATAACCCCAGTATAAATCCCTTTATTCCTCTATCTACCGTTACAAACAAAAGAATAAACCATCCGTTACATCCGTTTATAATCCGTTGCCATTACTGCACAGGCGGGGACGCCTGTGCCACGGGGTGTTAAACTTTGACGAATAAGTGTGTTAAACCTTCGACGTTATTATCGATTAAGCCATCAACTGTAGCAATGAACTCATGCTCTAAATATGGTTTAGTCATATAAGCAGTGGCGCCTAATGCTTCGGCTAATTTACGGTGTTTTTCTGCACTACGTGATGTCAAAATAATTACTGGTTTTTCAGATAAAGTAGTGTTTTGACGGACATTTGAAAGTAGTTCAAAGCCGTTCATACGTGGCATTTCTAAGTCTGAAACAACTAGTTCGATTTCGGGATGACGCTGTAGTTGTTCTACTGCTTCGATACCGTTTTGAGCCTGTACAACCTGATAACCAGCTTTTTGTAAGGTTAAAGATAATGTTTGCCGTAAACTAATCGCGTCATCAACGACTAATACTACTTTTTTCTTCTTGCTACTCGTTGGTTTTGCTTGAGGTAAAATCTTGGCGCCTCCAAAAGACTTAGAATCTTCGTTTGAAGGAGCAAGCATTGGTACTGATGATGTTGTTGCTGACATCGGCAAAGCTTTTTTCTTCGTAGATAAAGATGCTGATAATGACACCACATCTAACGATGCTTGCATTTCACTCGTTTCTAAAAGTAATGAACCATCAATTACCAATACAAGATTACCATTGGCAAGACTCGAACAGCCATAGATAAATTTTGGAGGGGCAATAGTTGGATTTAAAGGACGAATTACAAGCTCTTGCTCACCAATAATTTGGTCAACTTCTAAGGCAAATATATCTTGATTGCGCCGCAGCACCAATACTGGGTTTGCCACTTCTTCACGCTCTTGAACTATAGTACCGTGCTTAAAGTCGGTGCCGCTTCTAAATGAACCATTATAGTACAAGTAGTCAGATAAGTTACGCAAGCCTACCATGCGCTCCAAATTACCAGTATTCCAATGCAGAACTTTTCTGCCTTCAAATTCTTTGATTTGGTCGCTTGATGGCAGCAAGATTTTTTCAATACTATCTAACAGTAAGGCATACACCGCACCTCCTGCTTGAACAATCATTAACTGGTCGGTAGTCATAGAAAATGGTAATTTGAGTACGAACGTTGTTCCTTGGTTGGGGAGAGAATAAATTGATATTGAACCATTGAGAGCTTTTAACTGGGTTTGAACTATATCCAAACCTATACCACGTCCAGAAATTTCGCTAACTTGACCAGCCGTTGAAAACCCAGGAGAAAATAACAGTTCTAATAGCTCTTCCTCGGTAGGATAAATCGTGTTAGAAATTAAACCAAGGTCAACACCTTTAGAGCGAATCTTCTCGAAGTTTAACCCCTGACCATCGTCTTTGACTTCAATAACTGTTTGGCTACCTTGGTGATATGCCCGAATTTCAATCACCCCAATTTCAAACTTGCCTCTTTGTTGTCTTATCTCCGGCGCCTCAATACCGTGGTCAAATGCATTGCGTACTAAATGTAACAACGGGTCATAGAGCTTTTCAGAAATCGCTTTATCAACTAGTACTTGAGTTCCACTGAGTTTAACATCAACTTTCTTTCCGTAAACATTCCCCAAGTTGCCTACTAATTGAGGGAAGCGATTTAAGATATTTGCCAGTGGTGCCATTCGAGCTTCTACAATATTATCAATGATATTAATCGTTAAATTTTGATTTCTATCATGAACTTGTGTCGATTGACGTAGTATAAAATCAAGTGACTCTGCTATTTCTTGTAATTGCAGCGTCTCTTCTTGTGCTGTATGCAGCGTCATATAAAATTCGCTGTAGTCATCCATTTCCAGCGAATCAAAATCTATAGATTCTACCTTCTTTGTCGTCGCTTGGTTTTTATGCGACTGCATCTGAAGCGGTAAATCACGTAGTTCGTTTATTGTTGCTTGATGTCTTTGAATATGTTGAGATAATTGCTCAATAATCTGTTGTAGTTGTTCATCTTGCAATGTTCGACGTTTTTGATAAATTAACAGTTCTCCCGCAAGATAGTTAAGACGTTGCAGTCCATCCACATCAACTCTTACAAATGAACGTTGACGAAGATTATTATTGTTTGTAGATTGTGATTTTGGCTTGTCAGTTTGCTGTACACTAACATTATTCTCTGCACTGACAAGATTTCTTACTGTATCACTAACCGTATCGTCAATTTCATATTCTTCTGCTTGTAACTTTGTGTTAGCATCTGAATCAATGCTAGTAACAAATCCCTCTTGATAAAAGTTAGTATCTTGAATCGCGGTTTCAGCAACATTACTACCAAACGTGGCGGTAATTTCATCACCCCATATAGCTTCAATACCGCTTTGAGTTGCTTCAACAGGCGCCGTAGATAACTCTTTAATCTCAAGTAAAGTTTGTAACTTGGGGCTGTCGCTCCAATTTTTTTCAGCAGCAGTAACAGGAGGATGATTTTTATAATCTTGTGCGAGTTGCTTGATTCGACTTTGGATAAATTCAATAATAGGTGAACCAGTGTCTACAAGAGCGTATCTAAATTTAGCAACGCTAAGTAAAACGTTCATAATTATCCCTTGACGATATATTGATAAACTTGGGGTATCATTTTTATCGTATAAAAACAGCCAAAACTCACTCAACCAGTTTTCAATATAATCAACAACATTATCTACTCCTTTTTTAGGAATTAATAGAGATAAAGTCAATTCTTTTTCAGAAATATTTAATTCGTGATTAAACCATCCCAGAATATAGCGAATTATTTTTAAATAGAATTTAGCAGTTGCAGGTTTTAAAGGTTCTTCTTGAGATGAATCTGGATTTGTGATAAAACTATATAGTTTTTCTACTTCGCTTCTAAGGGAATATGATTCTTTCGATGAAGCTGTAACTCGGCTTGTTTCTTCAAATTTATCTTGTATTTGTATAGCTTCCCCCCTTTCTTGGATATCTACTTGGTTATCTACATTAGAACACGATGTACCTTGAGATAACTGTAGTAATGCAGTTGAGGGTTCACCCCCACGTGTACGGTCTCCTGCTAACACCGATGTGCGCGCTTGCTGTAAATTTTCTGAACTCGCTTTAGCAATGAAGAGAGCATTTCTAGGGTTTACATCTAATGCAGTTACAATTGTTTGGGCAATAGCACCAAACCCAGGTAAATTTAAAGATTCTGCCAACCCTAAAAACACTTCAGCTTGAGAGCGTAAAAACTCCGCCAGTTCTTGATTATCAGGTGGCGCCTCCAATATTTTAGCAATACTATCGATACGTTGCGAAACACCCGTCTCAAATATTGATAAAACAATATCAAACCCCAACTCTTCCGAAGTGGGTATATAAACCTCGGCACCAAAAGCATCACCGAGTTTTTCTTGCAACTGAGCAAACACTGAAGCCGCACGTTGAAGAATATCGTCGTTATCAACAGTAGTTTTAGTGATTTGAGCAGTTACAGGCAACTGCAAGCACTCATATGCCTGAAATAATAACGTTTGCAACTGTGCATCAATTGGCACATCAGGATTATAAAGTGCCTTAAAAATATCTTCAAGCGAGTGAGCAACCTTATTAATAACATCGAGTCCAACATTCGCGGCACCACCCTTAAGTGTGTGAGTCGCGCGCATCAAGTTATGAACTTTAGCAGTGCTGTAATCATCAGCCAAACTAAAAAGTTCTTCCTCAATCGTCTGTAATAACTCTGGAGCTTCGGTTAAAAAGTAAATATAACCCTGCTCTCTAATAGAAGCATCTGTAATCATATGTAGGGTGCGTGACGCTATAACAATCGCGAAATAAAACTAATAAACCAGTAGCGTCACGCACCTTACAAGAAGCGAAAGTAATATGCGTGACTTACTAATAGAACTCCTAACTTAGTGTACTTTAAACTTGCTAGCACTAGACAACAACTCTTGCGCCATTTCAGAAAGTTGATTAAAGACCGTAGTAATATTACTTGCCTCCGCTGAAGTCTTATTTGCAATTTTGGCTACATCTTTCATCGAAGCTGTTACTGATACAGATTGCAACATCTGCCCTTGTGTCGCATCAGTAATTTGTTGCAATAGCTTACTAATTTCAGCAGTTGCTACCACAATTGCATTCAAACTCAACCGGGTTTGGTTAACAAGGTTTGTACCTTCGACTACCTGTTGAATACCAGTTTCCATTGCAACCGCAACTTCACCTGTTTCTTCTTGAATTTCTTGCACGAGTTTCTCGATTTCAATCGTTGCTGCAGCTGACTGACGCGACAACGAGCGTACTTCGTCCGCAACTACCGCAAATCCTTTACCGTATTCTCCCGCGCGTGTTGCTTCAATTGCTGCATTCAGCGCAAGTACGTTGGTTTGAGTCGCGAAGTTACTAATCAGGTTCACAACTTTGGAAATTTTCTGCGAAGATTCAGAAAGACGCTTAATTTTTTTACTCGTTTGAGAAACTGTCTCGCGAATTCCTTGAATCGCTTCTACCGTCAGGTTCATCGCTGCGTCACCCGATTCTACGGTTTGGTTAGCTTGCTGTACTGCTACTTGTACTAATTCAGCGTTACCCACAACTGCTTGCGTCGAATCTACCATTTGCTGAATTTCACCCAAAGCTTCGTTTAGTTCTTTGGATTGCTGTTGTGCTAAATTTGTCAGTCCCGACAACGATGCACTACTTTGACTCGAAGTTGACGCGACTTGTTGCGCTGCTGCTTGTACTTGAACGACGATTTGACGTAGTGCTTGCAGAGTATTATTATATGCATCTGCAATTGTACCAAGCTCATCTTCACTGATTGGCGCCCGTACCGTTAAGTCCCCGTTTAATGCTGGACGAACGGCAGAAAGAAGTTGCATGGCACCTTTTTGTAGATATTCCTTGGCTTCTTTTTCACGTTCTACAGCTTCGGCAACTCGTGTTGATTGTGCTTGGAGTTGCTGTAAATACTCTGCTTGCTGCAATGCAACACCTAGCTGGTCACTAACCCGCAGCAACAAGTTAACTTCTGTTTCCTCCCACTCTCGTGTACCGCTATTTTGATACGCAGCGAGTAATCCCCACAGATTATCTTTTTGGAAAATTGGTACAATTACATACGCACGCGCTTGATAATGTTCCAATATTTCAATATGACAATCAGCATGACCCACTGCGTATATGTCATTGACAATAAAGTACTCACGGTTACGATATCGTCCACCCTGAGTTTCCTGCAAATAGGTATCTGCCCAAACTTGTCTGTAGTTAGATCCAACTAAACGCACCCAGTTACCATTAACTGACTCCGCGACAAACTCACCACTCCAGTCAGGTTTGAATTGGAAAACAGCAACTCGGTCTGCATTTAGCAAAGAACGAATCTCTTTAGTAGTTGTACTGAAAATAGAGTCAACATCAAGCAACTGGCGAATTTTGTCAATAATTGTAGTCACAGAAGAATCTAACTGGGCTAATTTTTCCGCTTTTTGCAATTGTTGCTGCAATTTCTCGAATGTTTCAGCTTGTTGGATTGCTGCTCCCAAAAGTGCAGCAACTTGCTCCATCATCGTAACTTCAAACGCTTCCCATGTACGAGGCGCCGAGTGTTGGTAGCTTGCTAAAAATGCCCAAAGTTTATTTTCTCTGAAAATAGGAACCGTGAGATAAGCTTTGGCTTCAAATTGATCCAAAAGTTCCATATAGCAGGGTGGGAAACCTGCTTCTTTAACATTGTTGACAACAAAAGTTGTTTTTTGCTTATAGCGACCACCTTGACTATCTTGCAAATGAGTGTCTTTATTTTTATAGACATTAGCAAGATTGCGTATCGAGTCACAGTGACCGTTCTCTTTTAACAGTGCTTGGTCAATTTCTGGTTTACTTCTAAAAGGAATCAAACCTTTAGCGATTGATTCGACAATAAATTCACCGCTCCAATCAGCGTTAAAACGATAAACGACTGTTCGGTCTGCCTTTAACAAGCGACGAACATCCACAACCGTAGTTTGAAGAATACTGTCGAATAGTGAGGTATCTGTAACACTTGCCATCAAAGCTTCGCCGATTTTACGATTTAAAGCAATCAAGCTTTGTTGACTTTCAGCAGTATGCGCGAGTTGTTTGGACTGTTCTTGTGTTTGTTGCAGCGTCTCAACTTGCACTACCGCAACGCCAAAATTTGCCGCAAATTGAGCTAGTAATTTAACTTCCCACTCATGCCAAGAGCGAGTAGTAGAGTTTTGATAAGCTGCTAGTAATCCCCACAGTTTATTTTCTGCAAATATAGGAACTGTTGCGTATGCTTTAATTCCAACTTGTTCGAGAATCTCAACGTGACAGGGTGCATGACCCATTTTATAGATGTCGTCAACGATCAAGTTCTCATGGCGCCTATAACGTCCACCTTGGGTTTCTTGGAGATGAGTATCTTCCCAAACGGTTTTGATATCATTCCCAACTAAACGCATCCAACCACCAGCAACTGATTCAGCGACAAACTCACCACTCCAGTCGGGGTTAAAGCGATAAATAGCGACTCTATCGCATTGGAGCATTTGGCGAATTTCTTGCGTAGAACTTTGAAAAATTCGGTCTAGACTTGACGTGCGTTGAATTTTATCAATAACTTTAACGAAGAACTGATGCTCTTCTTCTTGGCGTTTAAGTTGCTTTTGATACTCAAAGCCAACTAGTTTACTCTTAGATTCGGCGCAAAGCTGTGAAAGTAAGGTAATTTCTGATTCTTGCCAAGAGCGTGCGGTTGCACAACTGTGAGCTACAACTAAACCCCAAACCTTTCCTTCAATAACAACAGGTAAACTTAAACTCGATTTAACTTGGAATTTGTTGAGCAACTGCATCTGATAAGCTCTCAACTCAACTAAATTATCCTCAACTTGAATAATTACAGGTTCCAAATATTCTGTGCTTGTTTCCAAACCAAACAAAATAGCAGGTAAAGCTTCATCATGAGCAGGTGTCCATTTATTACTTCTAGATTCAGCAACAACAACTCCAGAATCCTCGGAATTAAAACAGTAAACAAGAACACGGTCACATTCTAGTTTTTCCCGGATTTCTTGCACAAGAGTTGTAGTTAGAGCATTAATATCCTCTGCTTGATTTATTGCCGATGTTATACGCGCGAACATATGGCGCCACATCTTGAATTGTTGTTCAGGACTATCAACACTAGAGCTATAATGTGGCGCCAATTCCGCTACATCATGGTTAGAAAGTGTTTTCATGGCATTATCTGCGTTATTTACTTCAGTTTGTTCAGCAGAACTATGTCCATTTCCTTGATACACACTTGTCATAATAAAAGCACCTACAAATTATTAATTTTCAATCGTTGGGAAGTAGGGTGCGTGAAGGTAGCCCTGTCAAGGTGAGCATGAGTACTACCCATTTATAAGGGTTTTAGCCTTTCACTGATTAAAATTTGAAAGCAAAAAACAAAATTTGCGCTCAATTTTATATTTCAGGGTTGGGGGTACAACGTAAAAATAAGGCTTCCAGCTAGTACGCAAGTGGTACACCTTGACAGGGCTAGGTGCGTGAAGGCTACCAACAATTCTGAAACGAAGCTCGCATCAGGTGCCTTCACGCACCTTACTCTGGTGCGGTGCATGACGCTACTAGTTCATCAGTTTTGTTCCGTGATTGTTATGGCGTCACGCACCCTACTTATGAATATTCCACATTGAGGATTCAATGATAGCCATCGCATCTAAACTAATAATCATTTGCTCATTTGCATCAATGAAATAGCCAGATAGGAAAGGAGCGATTTTTCGTGAAAATAAATCAAGGTTGGCTGGTTTTAAAGAACCCGTGTCAAGCGATTCAATATCCATCAACTGACGAACTAAAAGTCCTAAATATTTTCCTTCGTTATTAACTACAACCGCCATCATTTTAGAAGCAATGTTATGACTTCTGGATAATGGCTCATAGCCTAACATACCTTCGATATCTATAAGCCATAGCATTTCACCACGCCAATTATAAATACCAGCAACACAGCTAGGCATTTGTGGCACACCACATATTTCTAAAGGAGATACTTGTAATACTTCTGTAATATTTGATAAAGAAATTACAGCCGTATCTTTCTCACCTAAATGAAAAGTTAAGAATTTTTCTTCTTCTAGTAGTTTAGTTTCTAACACCACTAATCCTTCACTATATATCTATCAAATCGATAATTTGTTCCAACTCAAAAGCAAAGCTCGGAAGGAAAGAAGCTTCTATCCGGACTTGGCGCGAAGTATTACGTCTTCACATTATACTGCAAACGAGTAGAATATAAACTTTCTCATGCTGGGAACGCAGTGTAGTGAAGCATCTTAGAGATTCTTCGCTTCTAGGAGAATGACAGTTCTTACCCGTTTATAGTATAAAGACTTTTGACACAAAAAGTAAATAAACTACTTGACAAATTGCTTTAGGGTTCCTGTCAGTTCTTCCTGGTCAATTGGCTTAGAAATATAAGCGTCGGCGCCAAGCATTGTACCCCACATCTTATCAACCTCGCTATTTTTAGTTGAACAAAAGACAACAGGAATGCCGCTAGTATTAGGATTATTTTTCAACTCTCTACAAATTTCGTAACCGCTTTTACCTGGCAATATAACATCAAGAAAAATTAAATCTGGTTTATTAATATTTAACTTTTCTTGCGCTTCTTCGCTACTTTTGGCGCTAATTACAGAAAAGCCTGCCTGTTGTAAGTATCGGCAAAGAATCTCCATATCGGTTAAGCCGTCTTCAACAACTAAAACAGTACTCATTGGCAATCACCTGTAGTTTTCAAAAAAACAAAAAATTATGACTCTATTTAGAATAGCTTTGTGTAAAATCTAAAAGAAACACAGCTAACTATCGAAAACAAATTTATACGCGCGCAATATCTAAATCAAGATAAAAAATAAAAAATATCTAAACTCAGTATTTCGCAATTGTCTTTATTCTAATTGTGACGCATCACTTCATAAATTGGCTCAGTAAAACCACGTATTAACTCACATACTATAGATAGTTTATAGCTAGTTTCTGTTAACTAGTTTACTGTTGTGTTGTTGACGCAGGTTGCAATCCATTATTACCAGAAGCAGCGTGTACATACTTACGTACAACAGCCATAACTTTATCTGCTGCCACAGGCTTACTAATAAAGTCTGTTGAACCAACAACCTTCGCGCGTACTCTATCCAAAAGGCCATCGCTGCCAGTTAGAATGATTATAGGTGTATGGGCAAAAACTGAGACTCTACGCAATTGAGCGCAAATCTCATAACCACTAGCCACAGGCATAACCAAATCTAAGAAAACGAGGTCGGGTTTATGTTCGATTAAAATTGGTAAAGCTTGTAAAGGGTCTTGAATTTTTACAAACCGAAACCCACTTGGCACCAGAATCTGCTCAAGCATTTGACATACTTGGGGACTATCATCCACACAAGCAATCAATGGACTAGAAGATGCTTTGGTTGCCTTTGAGTTTGGTGAGCGTTCGCTAATTTTGAGGGGTAAGTCAGGTACTTCTATCAGCTCAACAAATCCCTTAAGTACGTAAGGAAGTAACGAGCGACTCACAGGCATTACAGTTTGTTTCATTTTGAACGCTAAATCCCGGAGGGTATATTTACCGTTCATATACGTTACAAAATTCTTGTAAACCCCTGGACTAACAGAAGATTCAAGTTGCTCTGGTCTTCGTAAAATCGGCGCACTGTCAGGATAAAAATAAGCCAATCCTGCATCCGACCAACTTTTCCACGAGTCCTGCATGAACTTTAACGACATATCTGCACTTGTGAAACTCATTGGCGTTTCCAAAATTACATCTTGGTTACGGTCGCTAGTAATAGGAGTGAAATTAGCTTGCTGTGCGAGGTCAAATAACAATTCCCCAATCGTGCTTTCGACAATTGAGTTGATTTGTTCGCGTTTAATTTTTTGCTTTTCGTGTAAAACTTCTAGTAAGCGATAATCCCAGTAGTCGATTTGCGCGTCCTCAGCACGTAATTGGATTTTATCAACATCGATCTCCGGACAATACTGTGCCATATGTCGGCGCCAGCGTCGAAACGGATGTGTTCCACCTGTTGCCCAGACTATTCTTCCCAGGCGATAGAAGAAAGTCCATCGATGTCCCTTGTTCGTTTTGATGTCTAACTTGCCGCTGTACTGTAATAAAGTACAAGTTTTAAATTCATCAAGTAAATTACTTGATACCATCATTTCCGGATGGACCATCTTTTATTTCCTTCCAATTCAATCAATCCACGCTTTAAATTGTTTAGGGCTATCTAGAGACAGATGTAATCACCTTTCGTTAGATGCACCAATTACTTATATAGTCTATACTAATGAATGATTACCCTAATCAAATCAGTGTAAATCCTGATTTTGATTCTGAAGATATCTTGTAGAGGATCTATAGTTATCATTCGGTCGCAGGTATACTAATACCCGTCATTTCAGCATATGGTAAAGAGACTTGTGAGTTTAATTCAAACTGAGCATCATTGAGTTGAAACAACGGACAAACTTGTGATGTTATTTGCGAGCGGAATAATAAAGTTAGTTGTTCAGCTTGGAGTAAATCTTGAGACCTCAAGCACAAACCCATCGCTATATTACCTGGAGACGATTGAAATGCTTTAAATGCTCTGTCTGTTGACATCCAACCTCGTTGAGCAATCAAGGAAATTAAACCTTGATTTTCGAGGTTATCCGCAGCTGCAATAATACGCCCTTGCTGTAACCAAATATGAGATGTTTTATCATTGTCAAGACTACGAATTGTAAGTAGTCCAGATTTATAACTATCGTGTATAAATTGGAATAGCTCGGGCAAATAAAATTTGGATAAGTAACCAACAAAAGCCATATATATCCTTTGGTAATTCAACAGAAGCCAGGTTTTGAAGCTAGCACGTCTAACGGTAGCTCTTGACCTGTTAGCCCCAAATCATCTGCTAACTTTTTACCACAGGCACGACCAGCAGTAGTCAATGCGATTGCTGTAGCTTTCTCTCCCAGCGCTTCTTCCATCCCAACGATAGCCGCCTTAAAGCAAACTATACTAGAAAAATCTCCTGTTGGCGCTGCATAATCTTTATTGGTGGTTTTACCCTGAATGTATAATTCCGATTATGCTTGTCCAAGGATGTAACGCCAACAGAATTTATACGTATACTTTGTCTACTATAGTTTTTATTTAACAAAATTAACTACGTATAATCTCTATATACTCATTAGTTTTAACGACAAAATAGGGTAGTAACAACGTCACATTAGGCGCCACAATTGGTATCCAACCGCCAAAACTCAAAATAATCCAACATATTGCATATAACCCTATAGTTGATGTAGCAAGAGCTATAGCTTGATAAATACCTTTCACTCGCCAAACAATAATACTTCCCGTAGATGCCCAGAAAAACACCCATAAAAACTCTTTCCACTTTGGCATCCACCATAACAGCGGACGATGATCAGAAGCTGTACTAAGGAGTTGGCTGACTACATGCGCGTGTATATATATTGAGCGCATTTCTCCATAGGGTGTGTAATGGGGGTCTTTGACACTAGAAGCAGTAACACCAATTAATACCACACGGTCTTTCACCCACGCTGCATCAAAGTCCTCTGGGTTAGCATTAATGACATCGCGTATGGTTACTTGTTGAGCAATTTTTTGAGGATTTAGTGTATTGCGGTAGTTAATGAGAAGTTGATTGCCTTTATCATCAATATTATGATAATTTCCACTATTGAAAAGCAAGCGCTGTAAAGTTGTTTTGTTAATTTGCCAAGTATCATTTACGACATTTACAGGAATTTTGTGTTTGTTGAGATAACGGTATACAAGTTGGAAAGCAAGCGAATATTTTGTTTGGCAGGGAGAAGGTTGACTAATTGGATTATCACTGCGTGACAGTAAATAGCGTCTAGTAATTTGGGTATTATAAAGAAAATTATCAGAGTATAAATCAACGAATCCAGTTTGCTCGATGTTGGTCTGTGGTGGAGGTGCGATTACATTTTCTTTGTCGCTGTTAAATGCACACACTGTAATCAAATTTGGGTTATCTTGTAAGGCTTTTACAAATTTTTGGTATCCTATAAGGTCATTTTTTGGAGTTGGGACATCGCGGACAATATTTAACCCAATAGCTGCGGGTTGATATTGCTTGAGTTTGTTTACTAGTTGTGCAATCGTATAATCAGGAAGGGGATACCCGTAAGTCCGAATATCTTTTTCATCTGCACCTACAATTAATAAGCGTTTATCTGGTGGTTCAAGGGGACGGTTTTGCATTAAATAATCAAATGCTAATAGTTCCCAAGCTTGAAATATTCCGGTAGCGCGCGCTGCCATCAACACGCTAGTCACTATTAAGCTGAGTGCAAAAGTACGCTTGAGATTGAGTTTAAACTTAAGTACAGGTTTAGGGGGGCGCCTTTGAGTAATTTGGCGACCTTGTAATGAGTTCCAAGTTGGCGAAATTTCCGCTGGGTTTTGGAAGACAACAGGTAGCCAACTTGCACAGGGAAAATCACTCTCTAATGCTTGCAACTTTTCGCGCGCGTAACGTACAGAGAGATAAAATGATTCATAAGAAGCAAAGTTATTTAAAAAGTGTTTAAGAAATTCCTGCGCGACTTTATCAGGTACAGGTTCACGCATTATAATAATTTGAGGTATATTTAAATCCTGAAGTTGCTCTACCAAACCTAACCCATCACATGAATTGATAATTGCTATTTTTAATCCATTTGCTACAGCTTTTTTTAATGCATTTTTTAATTTTAGTATAGATAAAGAAAGCTGGGGACTTACACAAATTTCTCCAGCATTGAATTGATTTTTACTATGTCCAGCAAAGAATAAAATATCCCATCCCTGTTTATTCCATAAATATTCATCTAATTGCTGACGAGTTGGTTGGGTTAAAAAAACAGTCTTTGACGATGGTAGCTGTGCGAGTATTTTTCTGTCGCTTTCTATATCTATGTTTGAACTGGCGCCTAAAATTGCTAATATTCTAACTTGATGAGCGTGAGTATCAATATATTGACTTGGTTCAAAATCAATAGTACTCAACCCTAACTCAGCGCGCGGGTAATTCTGAAAAAAGTGCCAACTATTCCAAGGTAATTTACGTATAATATTATCTTCAGTTTGAATTATAAACCTTATTTCTTCGCTAGTATTTAGCTGGATGTGTAATTGCTGCTCTATTTTACGAAAACCGTCAGATGCCAGCCAAATATTAATTTGCCCTTCTAAATTATTACATATATCAGAAAAATCGACATCAGATATATTAGTAACATCAGTCTCATCAATCTTTATATCATTATCTTGCGAGTTTCGTAAATTATTATTAATGGTGCGCGCTTCATAAATTAGTTTATATAGCAATTGCCAACGCTGAGTCAGTTCAAAAATTTCAGGAGCAGGTGGTAAACTTCCTTGAGTGAAAGAACGTTGAAAATCTGCTTCGTTTTGAATTTGTATTGTTACAAAGGGAAATCCTGAATGTAAGTTACCTTTCCCCAAGTTTAAGATAACTAACTTAGCCATAATTTGTAGTTAACGGTTCAATGACAAAATCTTCAGTCAAGCTAAAACTATTCATAGCAACGCGAATGCGAAACGCTGTACCTTGAGGACAAGTAAACCTTTTTAATCGAATAAAATTATCTTGTACACGCGAGCTACATTCTTGTAAATTAGTTCCACTTATAGAAAGAAGCGCTAATTTAACATTTGGAGGAAGATACGTATCTCCATTTACAGCATGTAACTGTACACGAACAGCAACTTCATCCGCAACTGGTATAACCCCAACAAGCAAAGCAACAGATTTATTAAGAAGTTCTATTTCTAAATCAATAAGCTTAACTCCAGCAACCGAAAAATCACGAATAGCATATTCACACTGACGAAAATTAAAAGCAAATCTTGATTCTATATTCAAAATATTATCTAAAGATTGCCAAGCTGTATCAAAAATATTATTTAGCCATTGGTTAAGATTATTTGTACTGGAGGCAAAATTATTAAATCGACGTATATATAATTGTCTACGTAAGACATCATTTGCAAGCATAGCACCCCATTGAGTAAACGGAATATCCACACGCAAACGCGGAGAAATAATTTCTTTGTTCCCTAATATATTAAGTAAATTATTAGCCTCATCGGTAGAAAGAGACGGTAATTCAGGAATTTTCGCACGCATTTGCATCTCCCAAGTAACATCCATCACCGTCATACTTTGAATAAGCTCATCTACAGCCAAATTATAAACACGTTCCGTATCGTTAAAGCTAGCAAACTGTTTAATTTGTCGATGCGTCGCAAAACCCTCTACCTTCATCATAGACACCGAACCAACCGCTTCTAAATCAACAGTTACAGCTAAATAATAATCTCCTACAAAACTAGGAATATCTATCCACTCTTGAGGAACACACAAACAATCAAAATCACTTGTCTCACAAGGAATAATTACTACCCGGCGCCTACCCAAGTCAATAGCACAACCATTAATCACTTCTAAAACTTCAAACAACCCATCTTCACCAGGAAAAATAACAGGTTGCCCTTGTGCAAAAGAATCATTTAAGTAATTTACAAAAGTATACAAACAAACGCGATTAAGATAGGCACCGAACTGTACAACCCGACTAGAATGGCGTTGCGACTTCTCGCGAGCTTCCTGCTGTACCGTACTAGAAATTTCTAAAGATAATTGATTTCTAATTATCCTTTCTAAATCATCATAGTTCCACATTCAGCCCACCATCGATATGGTTTGATGCACAAAATAAAGAATACCATAAAAACCTATTCACAACTCACTTCCACCAACTGCTTCTCACAACTGGACATAATAGTTTCATGAATATTTTTATACCGCTTAGTCAACCAAACGCATAAAAACTTCCTAATTAAAACATCAAGCTCAGACAGCAGAATAACCTCTAACTCACACTGTGCCTGATAAATTAAACCATCAACAGCCTCAGAACTAACACCCAAACGGGCGCCAACCACCTCAACATCTAACCTTTGTGCATAATAAAAACTCAGTAAATCCCGAAACTCTGGCTTCAATCTTTTTATCCCAGCAACCAAAGCCGTATGTATCAAATCTGAATTATCAGGAGTTTCATAATTACAATATAACCAACTTGTAATATATTGCTTCACCCACTGTGGAGGTTGTTTAACTGTAACAATAGCCTGAACTAACCTGCGCTCGATAGTTTGAAGGCGCCGAGCAATAGCACCCTGAGTCACACCAAACTTCGCAGCAATTTGGTTTTGATTCCATCCCACAGTGTAGTACATATAAATTATTTTTTGCTGCTCGGAATTAAACTTGAGTAACTCCTGAAGCAATATAGTATCAGTCTGCCTCCACAAACTACTTATATAGCTCGTCATCTCATACACATCACTTCCACTTGCCTCAACTTCATGTCCTTGTGCGTGCATAGCTTCCAGCGACACACTTGGTGTAATAGACTTTGGATAATTCTGTAACGCCGAAATACATAGTTCCATCCACCTTTCCACCTCTTCCCCACAAACTTCTGCACCAACTGCAACTTGATGAGGCGCCAATTTAAGCAGCTTTTGAGAATTATAAACCCGTGCAGCTTCCCCAAAATCAATAACATCAGGGTCAACCCAGCGTTTCTGAGTTTGAATAGCAGGGTTTTGAATCTTGTTAACTTGATAAACCTGCTTAAAAAACTTGCGAGCAAACAAAAATCTTGAAATATCCGGTTCTAACCTTCCATACCTAACTAATGCTTCGCGAAGTTCCTTATCGCTCTTTTTGCATAACAGGCGCCACTTAGAAAACTTAGCAACAGTAGCCTCATCCTTAATAGTTTTCCGTAAAACCTCGGTAATGTAAACATCAAGCGACGAATCACTGGGATTATACTTCGTCAAAATTCCCTGAAACCTGGCAGTATCATAAACCAAACACCGAGCCAAAAAAATATACTCCTCCCAGCATCTATATTTATCCTCCTTCCAAACCAGCGAAGCCGCGCGGTAACAACTTTCTTCACAATACAAGCTCAGATGGCGCCATGCTTCCCGTGCCGAAAAATTATTCAACGCCATATCCAACCAATATTCAACCATACCTCGCTCATCAGAGCTACTCACCAATAAAGCAAAGTCCTCGTACAGCGAGTAATATAAATTGAAATTGCGTTGTAGATGTGGGTCTGCCTGCCAGCGTATTACTTTATGATTGAGTCTATTGTCAATAGCCATGTACATAAAGAAACGGTGGATAGGGCGCCGTTGGTACGGTAGTGCAGGTATGATATTAAACATTTTGACTTGATTGGATAGTGTCACAGACAGTATTAGTTACAGGTTTGTACTTAATAGAACGTATAAATAATACAGTTATAACGCTGTATCCCAAATCATTGCCACATTTGATTAAATCGAGTTAGGACGGGAGCAAAAATTTTGTCATGAGTCCTGTAGTGAAGCATCTCTAAGATTCTAGCCTGCGGCAAATGCTACCCTGTGGGAAAACTACGTTTACGCACTATACTGCGTTCAGAATGACACTTTTTCGTTAAAACGCACCTTGGACAGTTAACTACTTAGGTCATACGATTCGCAAAAATTTGTAATTACATTGGAAGTAAAAAATCAAACATGAGTAAGGCTTTGATGTTATTCAAGTTTATCTGTCCTGCTATTTTAAAGCTAACTGCCCCAATACTCGAACAACCTAGTTTACAGGCTGCACAGCGATTCCAATTGTCCAAACCTTTATGCGATAGCTTTTTCAGCGAAACAGTGTTTTCAGTACCCAGATAATCTGGAAATTCAAGCTGCTTGGAATAACTTGCTGAAGGTTTTGGGTAGAGAGTAGGTTGCACAGGAAGAATTTGTGGGTAGTACGATCGCTTTAAATCAGGAGTAAGTATGTAAAAACATTTATTTATGCATTTTAAATTTAAATAGATTAAGCTCAAACCCTTGCGATAAGGCTCCTATTTGATTAAAAAAACCAAACGATTTAAGAGCTTGCGTTATAAAGGTTTATTTATCAGTATACTTAGCAAGAATGAAGTCGCATTCCTATTTCATATTATTACAAATTTTTATGTGTTATTACTTAAGATTATTTAGTTAAACAATTTAGTAGGACAGATGCCTATCCTACTAAATTGTTGCCAGATTTACTTAAATTCGCATTTTAGCGTTTAGGAACTCTGATGTATCGAGTCGGATTATTCGCGGTGTAATAAGTAATTTTATGTAATGTACCTTCTCCTCCACCATCAAAATTTGTTCTGTAGTGAGATTCTGATACTACAATTCTTTTAACACCAAATTCAGTGTAGACACGCTCAACTACAGCCACATGACCATATTGACCTGTCATCCACTGTGCAATATCACCAGCTTGCACGTTATTGCTGCTTACAATAGTCGCCCCATTAGAAAGCTGAGTATGCCACTGATTAGCGTTACCCCTCATTGAATTAAGAGCATTAACATTGCCACCTAACTCTTTTGCACGACCATGAGCGTACCAAGTGCAATTTCCTTCTGTCAAGCCAGTATTGTTAACAAGACTTGAACCAAAGCGGGATTGAGCAAATATATTTCCAGTTGTATAAAACTGAGGACGGTCTTTGAAGTATTGGGCACGTTGTTGTGTAAGTAATGGAGTAACTCCTGGATTTGGAGTTGGTTGTGGTGTTGGAGTTGGTTGTGGCGTTGGAGTTGGTTGTGGCGTTGGAGTTGGTTGTGGAGGTGGTGGTAGCTCTGCACTACTCTGCCAGCGTTGGTTACCATTATTACCATCGCAGTTCCACAGATACACTTTGCCACCATCATCTCGTGTTGGAGTATCTATACATAAGTTTGTACCTGCTCTTTTAATCAACTTTCGACCTTGCCCAACATCAACTAAGTTCCAGTTTTGATCGGGATCGTTGCCATCACAGGGCCAAAGATTAATTTCTGCTCCGTTGCTTAGATAATGGGCATTTAAGCATCTACCAGTAGAACCATGTCTTAAAAGCATACCACCACGATATCCAGGCAATCGATCAAATAGTTGGTCGGGATCGTCATCTCTACGCTGCCAAATTGACATTCTTGGATTGCCATCAATACGTCTGAAGTTCCAATTTGTATTTAACCCCTTATTGTCTATAGAAAATGTTTCAGCCGCTTGAGCTTTTGGTGTGCTAATTATTAGAGATGCAATAGATGCTGTTCCTATTGCAACAAGGCAGAAAGCTTTTTTAAACACGATTCAATACTCCCTTTATAACTCATTAATTCGCTCGAAAATATCGCTGGGATTCTTAAAACTCTCTTTTGTTGTCAAAAAAGTTTTTTGAAGAACTATTTATGTCTTTTTGAAGGCATTCTCCAGTTTAAGTACTTTACAGATTGAGGATAAAAGCAAATAATGTTACCACTGTTTTCTCGGCAAACATTTTTGTTTGACCAGTATGGATGTCCCCATTTGCTCCAATTCAAGACAGGTTGCTTCGGACTCTTATTGATAGCTAATTCTTGTTCACTTGTTAGACCTGGAGGAAGTGATGCATCAGCCGGTGAATGTTTTGCTTCTTCGTATCCTCCTGCATATACTTTCGACGTAAAAAAAAATAAGCTAGATGATGCCCATAAAATTAATAGGCACAAAGTTTTAAACGGAAAAAAGCCTTTTTTCATATAACAAAGTTATGAGGTATAATCGGCTTGTATTTACTTGTAACATTGTTGTTAGTATATATATAAGCAGAGTAATCTTCATAGCCTGATAAAGAACTAATTCGTTTACTCAGTTATTTTTATACTGCTGGCAACGCTGCGGAAGTAAGAATCAGTCTACCTGCAAAAAAGATTCAAACATGCTTAAAAATATCAGTGTGTTTTGAAAGTTTAAAAGCATCGCTCTTTGCTTGCATGTATCGACTATAAACTGAGTGTTTAATCTTGTATATGAGAAATAATTCGGATTTTTATTTAGCTGTATACTTGGTACTTTTAGCTCGATTTCAGTTTTAATAGCTCGTAATACTTAAATTCTCTTTACTTTTAGCTTAGTTCACTTAGGTATTTGTTAAATCTTGGGTTATCGAGCATATCAAAAATTTTTAAATTGGAAAGTACCACAATTAGGTATGTTTTCAGAATATATAGCTATATTTTATTTTTTAAACAGAAAAAATTTGGTAAATTTTATTTTGAAACCTCATATTGGTTACTTATGTGATTTAACTGAATCTATGTTACTTACTGCTACTTAATATACTTATGTAAGTTAACATGATTAAATTAAAAACCTAAAATTTAGCGCGATACCCGGAGATATTAATCTTTTATTATCTTGCAAGAACTACCTTGGCGACTCGCACAATCTTATATCTCCAGCAAATAATTAAAAAAACTGTGCCACCCTCATATTGACTTAAAGCTATTCCCAATAAATATTTTATGAAGAAATTAAAACTGATTTTTTTGATATTGAATTCAATCTTGCTGAATACAATACATTTTAGTAAATTGTCAACATAGGGAAAGTTAGACTAAAAGCCATAATGTACCATTCCTAAAGATTTGGTGCGTTTCGTTATCGCTTTTCTGAATACAGTTAGGTTATACACAACCTATGATTTGCTGCACCATTGAAGGCTGTACATGCACAGACTCCTGGTATTTAGGTTTACGAGAGATCGCTAACTAGTAACTATCATTTAATCTCTTTTAAGGAAAGTACTTATGTCCGTATCAATCATAGAAAAACTCAAGCAAAAAGAACTTACTATCGAATTAGCGTTACAAACATTAATAGATGTTCAATCAGGAATGGTTAATCTAGAATTACTAGATGCTGACGTTGCTTCACGTTTTAAAAGTAAAATTAGAGACCGCTCTAATATCCCTCCTATCGTACCGCTTCTACTTTAGCAAAATTGTTACTACTTAGGGTGTCCTGTAAAAATCACCAAAGAAGTTTATTTACAGCTATGTCAACGTCTTGGCACTAACATCAAAGTTATTACTATCAGTGAAAAAAGTTACAGCGATTGGTATAGATTACAAAATTTAGATAGCAAGCGCATTAATGGGGACAATACTATAAATCCCCTGACAGGGGAAGTCGAACAAGAAAATATAACTGAAATTGCTGAACTTTATCTTTCACGTACTGATGACCAAATTGAGCGCATCAAAACTATTATTTCATCTGCTTTGCGTAACCGTGCTAGTGATATTCACCTTGAACCAACAGGTGAAGGTTTACGAGTTCGCTATCGTATTGATGGCATATTACGTCATGTTACTACCCTACCACCTGATGTAAGTCGCAAAGTTATTGTTTCGCTGAAAGTCATGTGCGGCATGGATATTGGAGATAGCAGGCGCCCCCAAGATGGTAGAATTGGAGAAAAATATGCAACTCAACAGCAGCAAGAACAAGGTTTAGACTTACGTGTAAGTACTTTACCTTGTGTCAGCGACAAAAAAGGTGAACCCGCAGAAAAAGCTGTACTGCGACTATTAAGACAGCGAAACTCTTTTCAAACTATTAATGATTTAGGATTTACTGCTCGTACTCGTCCCATTTACGAAAGCTGGTTACATCAACCTCAAGGAATGATTATAATGACTGGACCAACTGGTTCAGGAAAAACCAGCACTTTGTACACCAGCTTGCAAGCAATAGCTACCGACTCAGTTAATATCGTTACGGTAGAAGACCCTGTTGAATATGTTCTTCCTGGTATTACCCAAACTCAAGTTTGTGATGCAGCAGGAATGACTTTTGCAGCAGGTTTACGCGCGATTTTACGGCAAGACCCAGACGTAATAATGCTGGGAGAAATTCGAGATGCGGAAACAGCAGAAACAGCAGTACGTGCAGCACTTACAGGACATTTGGTACTAACTACATTACATACTAACGATGCAGTTGGCGCCATTCCTCGTCTTAAAGATATTGGCCCTGACCCTGGTTTAGTTAGCGATGCATTACTAGGTGTGGTAGCACAACGCTTAGTGCGTCGAGTATGTCCCCACTGTGCAGAACCATGTACACCCACAGAATCTGATTTAAAAGTGCTAGGAATAAATTGGGATGAAGCGCAACCAGAGCAATGGAGACGAGGAAAAGGTTGCCCTAAATGCTTTAACTCAGGATATTTAGGACGAGAAGCAGTAATTGAGTTATTAAACGTTGATGAGACAGTACGCCAAATTATTTATGAAGGCACAATGACACAATTACACCATCATCTCAACGATAACCGTTTTGAATCTTTCCGTATTGCCGCCATTAATAAAGTCATCACAGGTTTAACAACCATCGAAGAAGTTCGTCGAGTATTACCACAGAGCGCATTGTACAAAAAATCAGCTTCTGGGCAACGTATGGGACAAGTAGCATTTTTGAATGCTTCTTAAGAACTTCCAAAAATTAAATCAACCATCTTGTCTTCTGGGATGGGCACATAAGAGTGGAATGGGCATCCTTGCCCGTCCTAATATTTGGATGTTTGCCCGCAAATTTTACGACCCTCATATTTTGGCGCATATCGCGAGATAGGAATTGGTTATTACTTTTTGGGTAACGATACAGGAGCAGTCAAGTATAACCACTATCTCACATCTTGCACCAACGTATTAATACTTAATTTTTCTATTTTCAATAAACATATACTTGTATCAATAATATGATAAACAGGCGTTTTAAGCCTGCGCCCGTCTGGCTTTGTTCGTATAGTCTCACCCACGCGCGGGTGTAGGTGCAAGATATAAGGAGGCGCTCCGGGATGCCCGCTCCACAAGAAGAAGATGCCCTGATGGGTTATAAAAATTTATTAATAAAACTAAACAATGGACAGAGCCTATGTATAGTAAGTATTTCAAAAATAAAATACGCTTGCTATAAAAATTCATACGATTTTAGTACTAATCGTACTAATATGAAACTAAGAGCAGTTAAAGCCACCCTTTCATAAAAGAGGGGGAAAGTATGAAAATATTAGGAAGAAAATCCAGTGGCTAAACATCAGTCCAAACATCGCTCACAACCACAGGCATCTAGTACAGGGACACAGCTAACTGAAAAATCCTTTGGGATGCAGCTACAAGAATTGCTGAACCAAAAAAAATATCGGCAGGCATTAGAAGAAATTAAAAAAGTTCAGCGTTCGCATCCTGAGTTAACATTCAGTCCCAAAGAATCAGAGATTTGGTTTTTGCGGGGTCAGCAGGAATTCCAAAAGCAAGATTATAAACAGGCAGAAAAATCCTTTGAACGCTCTCTTGAATTGGGTTTACGCAAAGAGGTGTACTACTGGCAAGCCCGGTGTATGCTGGAGTTGAATAAATTAGATGCAGCCCTGAAATTGCTCCGTGATGCTTTTGAAGCAGGGACACTCACCAAGGACTACAGCATTTGTTATCTCAAACTTCTATTGCTCAAAGGAGATATTGGCACAGTTGAGCAGTTAATCAACAAACACAAGATAGCTTTTAGCGCTGCCCAACTTCACTGGGTACGCGGAGTGCTTGCCCTAAAACATGGACAACCAGAAGCCGCTTTGACATCTTTTCAAAAAATTAAGGCGCCTGTTACACCAGGAGATTTACCAATAGCTTGGGTTGTTTATAGCCAACAAGTTGGTGGTAATTGGAACGCGGCAGCAAATATCTTGGGGTTAGAGTCATCCAAACAGACCTTCGGCAAACCAAAGTATCTAGAACACCCAATTTTAGCGCGATTGGCAATTGCCCAACAAGCTCATACTGGAGAACCACCCCTTGATCCCCGAAATTTGGAACGAGAAAATTCAGTTAGTCTAGATGCACTATCTGTGTTCACTATTGTACAGCTTATTAATAATGACAATCATCATGATGCTGCCCATGTGTTGCTAAAGATGGAAAAGCGCTCAACTCGCTTCTCAGAATTAAAGAACTTGCGTTCATCACTATTTACTCTTGCAGGTCAACAAGCACTTAATCAAGAACAAACTGAATGTGCTGAACTTTTCTGGCGCCCTTTATTAACTGAGAAACCCTTTAACCCCCAATTGGCAGTCAATTTGTTAGAAGTGTTGGACGCTAATGATTCTGACCAAGAACGCCCACGTGTTTTAACCCAATTTTTGCGGTGGTTGGAGCAGGAAGGGAAACAAAAACCCCAAGAATGGCCAGATACACGATTAAAACCAACCTTAGCTCATCTTCACTGCTGGATGGCAGATGCCTACATGGCACTAGATCGCAGTCGCGCGGCTTTAGGAGCTTTGCAACAAGCAGAACGCATCTGTCCCACATCAAAAGAAGTATTGGCACGCAAGGGACTAATAGCTGCCTTGGATGAAAATTATACCGAAGCAATTACACTAATTACCCAAGCCATTGAAAGCGGGTGTCGATATGGAGAAGCTTACGGAACTTTGCTAAATTGTTTGGATGAAGTTGGAGACAAACAAGCACTTAATGAAGCTCGGCGCCGTTTTGGGAAGCACTTCGGCGACTTTGAAATTGAAACAGAAGTAGAAATATTACCTTGGATAGATGCGTTATCTACATTGAGTTATCCTTTATTCAGCCGTCTAATCAAGGGCAAAGATCAAAAAGACTCAGCTGTACGCGCTTGTCAAATATTCATGGATGCAGTCAAAAGTGAGCCAAATTCTGGTGGCCGAGTTTTACTAAACCAGAAAGAAGCGGTTGATGCATGGGAAAGTCTTCTCAACAAATTATCTGGAAACGAGCAAATTCCAGTATTGCAGGCAATTGCTCTTTCGATTCATCTCTTCGCCAAGCGTGAAAAAGGTATCGCTGCTCTAACAAATCAGTATTTACAAAAATTGTTCAACTTATCAACAGAACATCCAGAAGCCAGAGTTGCCTATTTAGTTGTCTTAGCTGTTAAAGAAAATAATCCTCAAAAGCTAGAGTCTCCTGTACGTAGCTACCTTGACACCATACCCCAACCAGGTTCGACGCTCTCCAATATTCAACTTCAAGCGCGCCATTTTGGCTCAATTAGAACCCTTGTACCTGCATTAGATGAAGCACTGCGTCGGGAACCTCAAAATCCTTTGCTGCTATTAGCTAAAGCTACTACATACGATGTCGAACATCCAAAATACGAAGAATTTAAACAACAAGCATTTGAAATAGCTCGGCGCCTCCAAGATGCCAAAGCCTTACAAGCATTTCGTTCTGAACAGGCCTATCTCTCAAATAAAGAAGCTATTAGCGCTATGCCAGACCCAGATCAATTTGACAATCTCGATATGGATGATATGGATGATTTGTTAGAAGGGATGCTCAAAAAATTACTTGGCAATAAAATTCCCAAAGCTGAGTTTGAACGAATGCTTCCAGAACTTAAGCAAATGATGTTAAATAGGATGCCTGACTTTGATGAAGATGATGAAGATGACGACGATGACGACGATGATGACTTTGATTTTATATTTAGAAACTCACCTCCTAAGCGTAAAAAACTGAAGGGTAGAACAAGAGGAGGTTTTCAGGAATTGTTTTAACTGAAACTAATCAACCATTTTGATCAAGCTAATTCTAAATTGATTTATGATGTCACACTACGAACGATTAGGTGTATCTTCAGGAGCAACAGGCGCCGAAATTAAAGCGGCGTATCATGCCAAGCTGCGCGAATTTCCTGCTCATACGTATCCAGAAGAGTTTAAGGCAATTCGAGCAGCTTATGAGGCACTTCGTAAAGGAGAGACAAATCAACAAGATGATTTTTTGAAAATGCGTCCCTTGGAAGCACAACTAAATCCAGAAATATTAAAGCAGGTGCAAGAAAAAGCAATCGCTCAATTAGAAATTAGCCTTGATGATTTAATTCGTGCCACCTTCTAATTTTGTGACTAATTTTTAACTAATTTTCTCACTAATTATTTAGCAAGAACAAATGACAACTGACAAAGAAGCTTTATTTGCCAAATTTCTAGAATATCTACAATCAGAACAAACATCTCCTGAATATTTAGGAGAAGTACCAGAAGCTCAAAGTCCATATCCAACCTTTGATCCCTATCAAATGGTTGCAGAGTGGACTGCTTTACGCCATGAAGTCAAGCAACAGGGTAAATTATTGCGCTCTAGTCAAGATGCTTTACAGCAAGCATTGGAAATAACTCGTGCAGATAAAGAACAACTGCAAACACGTCTAGAAGAAAGCCAAAAACAGGCTAATAGTCAATTTGATAAACAGCAAGAAAAGCTACTCAAAGATTTGTTGGGTATTGTCGATGCTTTGGATAGAGCTTGTACTTATTGGCAAGGGGAATTAGATGCATCATCTGTTTCCTCGGCGCCAAAAGATGTTCAACAGAAAAGCTTTTGGGAAAAATTTGGAACATGGTTTTTTGGGGCAGGAACTGAGTCTGAAGTGGCTAAAGAAACACCAGTATCAGAGTCATTAAGCGAAATCATTACCAGCAATCAAAAGGGAGTGGAGTTAATTAGACGCTCACTTTTGGAGATATTACGACAACGCCGTGTTACTCCTATCATATCTATAGGAAAACCTTTTGACTCCCAGACGATGTATGCTGTAGGTCGTGAAGAAAAAGCAGATGTCATAGATAATACCGTGATTCAAGAAGTAGTACGAGGTTATTTATGGGGCGATGTTGTACTTAGAGAAGCACAGGTAATTGTCGCGACACAAGCAATGAGGAAACAATCTTGAAACTTGAGCGCGCGATTTAATGGTCAATCTCTTGTATCCTTATATTTGAATGTTGAATCAGCTAAGACTAGAAGCAAATAACTTTTAAGTTTTAATTAAATTTTAAATCTTATGAAAGCAGTTGGTATTGACTTAGGCACAACAAATTCTGAAGTAGCGATTGTCGAAAACGGACAGGTGCGCGTATTGCCTGGAGAAGATGGGGACTTGATATTACCTTCCTGTGTGGGATTTAGTGATACAGGTAAGCTGTTGGTGGGACGTGAAGCACTTCGTCAGTACGCTGCGGCGCCTGAACGTACTGTAAAGTCAATCAAGCGTTGGATGGGAACTGAACACAAAACCAGTTTAGGAGATAAAGAATATTTACCTCATGAAGTTTCCGCTATTATTCTCCGCGCGTTGAAACAACGGGCAGAAAATGTTTTAGACTCAACAATTACCCAAGCAGTAATTACAGTTCCAGCTTACTTTACAGATGCTCAACGGCAAGCAACTAAAACTGCTGGCGAAATTGCTGGTTTGGAAGTACTGCAAATTATCAATGAACCAACAGCAGCAGCTTTAGCTTATGATTTGCGCTCAGAAGAAACTGAACGGGTCGTAGTTTATGACTTGGGAGGTGGTACTTTTGACGTGTCAGTTGTGGAAATTACAGGCGAAGTCACAGAAGTATTAGCGAGTCATGGCAATAACCGCCTAGGTGGAGACGATTTTGACAGGCTTTTGCAACTTCATTTAGCAGATTTATTTCGGAAACAGCATAATATTGATGTGCCGGATGATGCAGCTACCCAAGCGCGTTTACTTCGTGCCGCAGAGCAGTTAAAAATTGACTTGAGTTCCCATGCTTTTGGCACAGTTCGGGAAGCATTTTTGGGTAGTAAAGGCAAAACTGCACTACATTTAGAGACAGAAGTCGCTCGAACTGATTTTGAAAAATTGATTCGTCCACTATTAGAAGAAACCTTAGAGGCAATTGACCGCGCGCTTTCAGATGCTAATCTAGAACCTGAACAAATTGACCGCATTATCCTAGTTGGTGGTTCTACACGCATTCCCCTTGTGCAAGAAATGATTGAGAAGCATCTAGGTCAAGCTCCTACAGATGGCATTCAACCAGACCTTTGTGTAGCTTTAGGCGCCGCTTTACAAGCTGGGGTACTAGTAGGTGAATCTGTAGATGCTATTCTTGTAGATGTAATTCCTCACTCTTTGGGAATTGCTGCGGCTGTACCTACACCAATGGGTATTATGCCAGGTTACTTTAGTGTAATTATTCCCCGCAACAGCGTTGTTCCCGTTTCCCGCTCCCATATTTATTCCACTGTCACCGACAAGCAAGAAATCGTGGAAATCGAAGTTTTTCAAGGTGAAAATACGATGGCTGAGGAAAATGTTCCTCTTGGTTCCTATAAAGTAGAGAACTTACCACCTAAACCAGCAGGAGATATTCAAATCGAAGTTCACTTTGACTTTGACCTAAATGGTATCCTTACCGTTACCACCACCGAGAAAGGCAAAGGGCAACAAGGAACACTAGTAGTCAATAATGCAGGTATGCAGAAACTTTCTAGTCATGAACTGACGAAAGCAAGAGCAGATTTAGAGTCATTATTTGAATTTGAAAGTGATGAAACTATTGAAGTCTCCGCAGAAACTGTAAGCGATGAGGCAGAAATAGACCCAGAATTAGCAGCACTTTTAGACGACGCCAAAAAACTACTAAAAACCCTAGACGCAGAACAAGCAGAAGAATTACAAGACTTATTAGACCAAATTGAAGATGCAATAACTAATAATAGTACTGATTTACCCGAATTACAACAAGAACTGGAAGACTTTCTTTACTATGCCAATAACGATGAGGAAGAATAAAAAATTATGAAATGTCCTGTCTGTGGCGCCGTTTATCGTCCATCATCTCCCCCATCTCCAACTTGTAGACGTTGCAAAGCAGATTTATCTGATTTAATTCGTCTTCATGACCAAGCTATCTGGTATCACAGACAGGCACTATATTTACTATCACAAGGAAATTATTCAGAAGCACAAACATACAACAACGGCGCCATTGCTTTGTATTACAGTAATGCAGACTTTCATGCCTTAGCTGGTAAATTAGCGGCATTACAAGGTAAATTTCCTGAAGCCATCTCCGAATGGCGCCTTTCCCTCAAGCTTGATCCCCAAAATGCCATCGCTTCTAATTGCCTACAAATGATTGAACTTATGTCATGAGTCGCGAACGAAGCATCTTATAACGTCCTGTTCTGATGGAGTACATAAAGGCGGGCAAGGATGCCCACCCCACAAGAAAATGTGAATTTCTGAAACACAATAACTTTGAAGCATATTTTTATACAGCTTTTTTCGATATAAATTAGTTGACTAATTAGTGCATAAATATTATCATAATTTAGTACTATATAAAAGTAATCAAGTAGAGTAAATAACAATGGAATTTAATAAACTTCAGCAAATTGTTGAATCAAACGGTCAGAACTACGGCGGGCAACAATTGGGATTGCTAATCTAATAAGCTCTTTAGATAGCGACCGCCCAACAATTTTAAGAAAACTCAATAGTATAGAAAACAGGGTATAAGAGTCTTCCAATTAAAAAAATATCCCAAAGTAAATGTTGTAGGGTAGGTGTCCCGCCTGCCCATCAGTATTCTAGGACAGGCGAGACGCCTATCCTACGGGATAATTTATTTCTTGGGCTACTCTAATGCTGTAGCTTCGGTGGGTGTATGAATATTAAATGCATGAATTTAGATTGATTGGTGATTACTATTGATTATTTACTAATGCCGCATAATGACCACCCAACGCTAATAGCTCCTCATGAGAACCTCGTTCAACAATAGTACCTGCATCAAAAACCAAAATTACATCAGCATTGCGAATAGTACTAAGTCTGTGGGCAATCGCAATTCGTGTACATGAGAGATTGCTGATGTTTTGCTCGACCAAACTTTCTGTAACCACATCCAAATGACTAGTTGCTTCATCCATTAAAAGGATAACTGGCTTATGTGCTAAGGCACGAGCTATTGATAACCGTTGTCGCTGTCCTCCTGATAATCCACTTCCTCCCTCAGAAATTTTGGTTTCATAACCCATAGGCATTTGCACAATGTCATCGTGAATGCTTGCTAATTTGGCTGCCTCCATTACCTCTTCTAGTGATAAGTTAGGGTTATTGGCAGTAATGTTGTGACGAATAGAACTGCTAAATAAAAATGACTCTTGCAGTACGATACCAAACTGGCTCCGCAGAGTGCGGTAGTTCAATTTGTGCAAAGGAATATCATCGTAGAGAATTTCACCTTGAGTTGGTGTGTAGATGCCCAGTAAAAGTTTGGCAAAAGTGCTTTTACCAGAACCAGAACGACCAACCAGCGCTACTTTTTGTTCGGGTTCAATAATAACTGAAATATCGCGCAACATGTCGCGAGAGTTTGGGTCGTAACGAAAACTAACCTGTTGTAACTCAATTCGACCAGTGAGGGGTGGTGCAGTTTCAACTACCTGTATATCTTGTTCTGGTTCTGCTTCCAAAACATCAGCTAATCGCTCTAAATGTCCGCCAACTAACTGTAATTGTTGACCGCTTGATACCAAAGTTGCTAGCGGCATTAAAAAGGAATTAGCAAGAGCATTTAGTGCTAACATTGTCCCCAAGCTCATTGTTCCTTCAAGCACACGTAACCCTCCAAACCACAAAAGAAAGATTGGCGAAAAGGTACGAAGCGCTAGCATTACGGTGTCAATCTTAGCTGATAAGTGGCTTTTTTGTAGCGAGACATTTAACTGTTTAAAAAATAGATTTGACCAATAATCAAAGGCACGTTCTTCAGAACCTGATGCTTTCAGGGTTTCAATTCCCCTCAAAGCTTCTACCATGTAACTGTTGGACTCAGACTGCGCTACTAAGTCTCGTTGTACCAGGTGGTGTACTTGAGGTGTTGTCCCCAGCAACAAAGCTATTTGCAATAATCCTGCTACCAGGACGGCAATACCAAATAACGGTTCCTGAATTAGTAAAAGTGTCAGATAACCAAGGACAAAAGTACCATCTAAAACAAGTGATATTGTTTGACTAGTAAGTGTTTCACGAATTACGGCATTGCTCCCAAGTCGCATTAACAGGTCGCCTGTTGTCCGCTGTTCAAAAAACCGAAATGGTAGTGAGAGCAAATGGTCGAAGAAGCCTAACATTGTTTGGGTATCAAGCCGCGCTTGCAAATGAATAAGCAGTGCAGCACGCAAATAGCTGGTTACTACTTGAGTTAAAATTAAGATAGTGGTGCCGATGCCAAGCATTGTCATTACACCAGCGATATGAAGCGGCAAAATGTAATCTACAAGTATCTTGGTAAAAATAGGCAGCGCTAGCCCGAAAACTTGCAATAATAGTGAAGTGCCAAGAATTTGGAGGAGTAAGCCAGGTGCTTGCAATATATACTGGATGAGAAAGTTGCTCCAAGATAAGTGTTTTTTTGCTCTTTGTCCTTGGAATTGGACACCAGGCTCAAATGTCAAAACTATACCAGTGAAGCTAGCATTAAATTCAGCAGCACTCAACTGGCGCCGTCCGCGAGACGGGTCTATAACATCAACCTTTTTTGATGACCAACGCTCTACAACTATAAAGTGGTCAAAATCCCAATGTATAATAGCTGGTAGTTGTATGTATTGAAAATCTACAGTTTCTATAGAGTATGCTTTAACACGTAAACCGTAACTGCGAGCAACGTTAGAAATTGCGCGCGCTGTAACACCATCTCGACCAATACCCAAGCGCTCGTAACATTCTGCAACCTTTGTATTACGCCCGTAGTAACTAAGAATCATTGCTAGACAGGCGGCGCCACATTCAACTTCGCTCAATTGCAACCTGATAGGAACTCGACGACGCAGCAGGTTATTTATCCCTGTTTTTTGAAAAAACGAAGAACAACTTTGTTTCAGCCAAGCAATAGTTTTTTGGTAGCGACCGCGCACTTTTTGATTTCCAACAGCTTTCATAAGCTTACGTATTACATAATTTACAACGGCAACAGCAATATTACCCTTCGCGTGCTTCTACATCCGCGCTCTGGATATTTGGTTGCCTAATCTCTACTACTAAGGCTTCAGCTTGTTTATGCAACCTTATAGTTTGGGAATGACGGCTATTTATCTGGTGACAGGAAAACAACCCCAAGAAATAGAAATTGATTTTCGCACTGGTGAATTTGTTTGGCGACAACATGCTTTAAATGTTATTCTTAGTTTTGCAACAGTAATCGATAAAGCGACCGCCTTCACCCGCAGCCGTTTTTTTGGGAAGGGGGCGCCTGTGTTTTTGTTTCTAGCATTTATCAATCAAGTAGATACAGATGAGCTTCTTGTGGAGCGGGCATCCTTGCCCGCCCTTGTATACTGCATTTAAGTAGAAACTGCTATCCTGTATAATAGCACTTAGAGCGCTGTGAGGTTTCATGAAATCAATTGATCAACTGACAGAAGAACTCCTAGCACTTCCTAGTGCATCTAGGGCGTTATTAGCCCAAAAGCTAGTTGAAAGCTTGGAGTTTGATACTGAACCAACAATCCAAGCAGCTTGGATGACTGAAGCTCTTAAACGGCGTTCAGAAATTCGCTCTGGTTCTGTGCAACCAATTTCAGGAGAAGAGGCTCTTGCTCAAGTAAGGCGGTTGCTAGAGCCATGAAATATGTATTTCATCCCGAAGCTCTCACAGAATATGCTGAGGATGTTAAATATTACACAGAGCAACGGGTTGAGGTGGCACAAGCATTCATCGACGCTATAGAGGATGCAATCTATCGAATTAGAGAGTCACCTACACGTTACGCTGTAATTGACGAGGATGTGCGCCGATGTATGGCACGTCGTTTTCCGTATGGAATCCTTTACACAATTGAGCAAGACTATATTCTTATCTTAGCAGTAATGCATTGCAGTCGAGAACCTGGATACTGGAAAAATCGTAGATAGAAAAAGTAATGAAATTTGTGCAGCAGACGTACTAAATTGTTGAACTTGGTTATAAAGAAGAATCTAACTGTTTTTTTTACGATGGCATCGTAGACGCACCATTAGGAAATAGTTTTGTTCCTAATGGCTATTCGGTGTGGGAACTTGGAGTTGACAAAGATGTTAAGGGGAAAGCAGATGATGATTATGATAAGCGTGTTAAGAATCCTCTAGGACTGCTTCCTGCTGAAACCACCTTTATTTTCGTCACTCCCCGACGATGGGGTAACAAGGATAAGTGGGAGAGGGACAAGAAAAGTCAGGGAATATGGGCATCGGTACGGGCTTATGATGCTGATGACTTAGAACAGTGGTTAGAACTAGCTCCTGCGGTTCATGCTTGGTTAGCTCGGTTAATGGGTAAATGGGCGGAAGAAGCTTTAGATATTGGTAGCTTCTGGGATGACTGGAAAAACTCCACCTCTCCAGCAATGAGTACACAGTTACACTTGCGGGCAGAGAGAACGAAGTTGAAAAAGTACACAATTGGTTGCACTCAAAACCATCAAAGCTTACTATCCAAGCAGATACCCGTGAAGAAGTAATTGCATTTTTTGCGGCAATTGGGAGAGTAAATTATCCGAGTCAGATTTAAAGCCTCTCCCCGATCAAGGGGAGAGGTTTGGAGAGGGGTCTTTAATTGTGCCGCGCGCACCCGACAGCAGTTTGTTGATTTTTATTTGTAGGAATAATCACAGCATTCTCGGAAGTACATACTGATAGTTTCGTAAATAAAGCCGAGATGCTGGCAACTCCTAACAAACTTAACATTCCTAACAGACTCCATAAAAAGATAAAGCTACGAGGGGAGGCAATTCGCGGTAGTACGGAGTTTTCTTTACTTTGAGTATACTGGCGGATTGCATCAGTACGGAATAACGCACGATTTTCATCTTTCATTTATTTATGTCTCCCTAATTAAACAAAAGTACTGAGGGGAGTAAATCTGGATGTGCTAACCGTAAGAGTTCATAACCAATCCCTGCTACTCCTTGAAAAAAGCCGGGTGTGTAAGCATCTCTGGGAAGTTGGGGAGAAATACAAAAAGTACCTTCTCGTTCTGCTCTATTAACAATCCAGCTAACTTGTTTGTGAATTTTTTCTAGTAATTCAGGACGATTAAGTTTGAGTGATGCTGTGAGCAGTACGTCAATGCGTCCCAAATTACCACAGCAAAGGTTATCTATTTCCTGCCAGCTACACTTTTGCGTTGTTTGCAAAGCAATTTCAATTTCTTGGCGAATTTCCGAGGTGTCTATAATCGCTAAACTATCCAAACGACTCAAACCAATACCAGGGGCGCCATGACACCAGCTAATATTAAATGTTGGTTTGCCGTCAACAATAGCATGAGGTCTAAAATCAGGCCAGTTGCCTGCGGTTGGGGAAAATACTTGCCGTTCGTATTCAATTGCTTCTAAAGCTGCTTGTAAAAAATCAGTACGCTGGGTTGTTTGATATAGTCGTAATAAAGCGCAAGCAATTCCTGCTGCTCCATGAGAAAATCCAGTTATTAGCTTGCAATTGATAGTAGCCCAAGTTTTAAAGCCTGAATCGCTGGTGGTGCGGTGGTTGAGTAAATGTTCGCCACATGAAGAAGCTAGTTCCAAAACAGAAGATTCGCCAATAGCATCATATAAAACTAACAGTCCTAAAATTGTGCCAGCAGAACCTACGGTAATATCAAAACAGTGGTCACTGGTAATTAAGTCAGGAGTAATTAAACTTGCAACTTGTTTGGCATCTTCTAAAAGAGTCGGTTCCGCCAAAAATTGACTGCTCCGTACTAATGCATATATAAGAGAACCTAACCCCACTGCTCCACCCATACCAATTTTCTTGGCAATTACAGAGTGAGATTGAGAATTTTGTAACATCTGACGAATAGGAAGCAAAGCACTTAGTGCCAAGTCCCTAAATCCAGCACCAGGAGTGATTTTTTCCAAAGCAGCTAAAAATAAGGCAACACCAGCACAACCGTCTCCCAAGTTATAGCCGATAGGCTGAAACTGGAAGCGTTGGGCATCATGAATGTATGTCATTCCAATCCAGGTGGCGCCACCATCGGCAGCATAAATAGCCCTTTGTTGTAATTCGTTGGCAATTTTTACTGCTTGTTGAATTAATTGTTCCTGAGTTAAGGAGACAATAGTATCTGTTAATTCCTCATCTTTAGAGGCAGTTATATTAATTCTAGCAACGCGCGAATATAGGGAACTTTTAATTATTGCTAGTTGTTGATTGAGATTGCATTCGCTCAAGGTTTGGATGGACTCAATTACACGGTTATAGCTAGGCTCTTGAAAGCATTGCTCAATAATTTGGTTAGGAGCAACAGTCATTCCATCGCTATTGCAAGCAATTGTGAAAAAGGGAATATCTAGCTGTTCCATTGCCTGCTTTTCCACAGCAAGTATAGGCAATAATGGCGCTTTTTCCTCACTTACCAAAAACCCTCGACTGAGAACATCCAATGCAATACTCCAGTCTGCTCCATCACGTAAATATTTTGGGTCGAAGGTTTGATTGAGTAAAACAGTGTAAACTTGGGTAGGGCGACACACAAAGCGCACGCGCTGATCAATAAAGTTTGCCAAAGGACTCTCACTATCTAGAAGTGCTGCTTGCTTTTGCATCAAAAAGCGATACATCAACTGAAAACCGTTCACCAGTTCGCTAACATAATCATTTGGCGATAAAGGTGTACCATTCAAAATAGGAGTATTAGCTTGGGATGGTAAAGAAACCGACTCGCTAATTACAAGTTCCATATTATCTGTATTTATATCTCGCCATTGCCGCGCGCGGTAATTAATCTTCTGTTCGCCAACACCTCCCAAACCACTGATGTCATAAGCAGCTTGGTTATTTTGCTCGAATTCCCAACGCGGTAGCATACCAGTACTTAACACCGAATCAAAAACTAGCTGTTTGGCAATTGATTCTGCCTGCGCTTCCCCATCCCCAAAAGCTTTTTCTTCCCGTTCTCTTGGTTGCATTAGCATCTCTGGGTCTATGAGAACTAGATGCTTGCCACTAGCAATTAAATTTTCGTAATGACAGTCAGTACCCGCTAAGATATAAAGGATACAGGTAAGCATTCCAGCCCGTTGATAAAAACGCTGCGCTGCTACCTCCGAATCACAGGGCAAGTGTTCGACAAATTCTACCCAACCATAGGTAGAGCGATTGAGAACTTTGATTATTTTAAAAGGTAAGGGAACACCTTGATGATTACACCAATCGAGTAAGTGAAAATAGGCAACTTCTATACCTAAGTCTTTAGGTTTGTAAATCAACTTTAATCCAGAAGCAAAGGTCAAAGCAATAACATGGCGCCCTTGATTATGCGAATCAGAAAGTGCAGATTCAATGGTAATAATTTGCCCCAAGTCACTTTCACCTGCTTGAAAAGTTTGTTGAATGTCTTGCAAGTCAGATGCCAAACGTTGCAAAAATTCTGTTGTTGCATCAACCCAAAAATCAACTGCAACTGCCACTAAGCGAGCTAAAACGCTATATTCTTGGAAAAAAGACTTCAGTCCATCACTAAGAAGCTTTTCAACAAATTTTTGATACTGCTCTTTACCGCAAGTCCCTTGCTTTATTGCTATTAACCGATTAAGTGAAGGTTGTTGAAATGAACGAAAAATTGAAAATTCTAGTGCTAGCGTTCCAGCACATAATTTAGCTACGCGCTTAAGCAAACCATGCTCTAAGCTGTTAACAGCGTTATCACTCAGAAGCTTTTGTAAGCTATATCCTTGAGCTTCTAATTCATTAATTTGCTGATTTAATTTATTTTGAGCAACTTGAATAAAAGGTATATAAATATCCTCAAAGGGAAGAGGGTCTTCAGCAATAAAGCAGCGATGAACCTTTGATCTTTCTTCCTGTTTCCATTGTTTTTGAGAAGCAATTTCGATAATTTCCTGTAAAGTTTCTGCCCACCGAGGTAAAAGTGCATTTTCAGCAAAATCAATGCTGCCTAGTATGGGGGCAATAGTATCGATATCTAAACCATTCCACGCGAGACGCTTGGCAAATTTTTCTGAATTTCCTTGAGCAACAACTTGGCGCCAAGTTTCTAAACGAGAATTAATTTGCTTATTGTTAATTTGTGTGGTATTAATAATAAAATCATTGCCTAGGCGCTCGCTAATAGTACTAGCTTTGGCGATAATTTGAATTAGCTCTTGCTGTGAAAATTTCATGATAATCGTTAATAGTTAAGTAGAAAGCATGGCTAGAAAAAACGACCCAGAGGTGTTTTGGAAGGAATCTCTGGGTCAATTGCTATTGAATAATGTTGGTGCTATTTGATGCTTACCAACAACATTTAGTGACACCTTCGGATGTGACTGAACTTGTTTTATCAGCCATTCTTCCACCTGCAACGGCTTCGAGTTGCTCGTCGCTTAATTCTCTTGAAGCAAGAACAGAAGGTTTAACAGGTAGTACCAAGTAAACTTGATTTGCTGTTTCCTCAATCACTTTTACTTCAATATTTGAGGGAACTTCTACTCCTAATGCTCTTAATGTTGCATTTGGATTGCTTAACAACTCTTGCTTAAATGCTTCATCTTTCCAAGATTTAGCAACAATTTCAGCTTGGAGATCGTGAGATAGTTGAGACATATTTAATCCTTGTTTGATGTGTATTAATTGTTTAGTAGGAGCGCCATAACTTGATTTACTTGGCTGTCTACTTTCTACTACTGAGGGTTGAACTTGTTTATGCAACGGAAGGAGAAAACTGACTCAAACGTATTTTAATATCTATATTTGGGTCAGTTTTAGCGCTTAAAAGTTAGGAGCTATTGTCTACTTACCAGCAACATCTAGTAACACCTTCCGACGTTACTACGCTGGTTTTATCAGCCATTCTTCCACCTGCAACAGCTTCGAGTTGTTCGTCGCTTAATTCTCTTGAAGCAAGAACAGAAGGTTTAACAGGTAGTACCAAGTAAACTTTATTGGCTGTTTCCTCAACAACTTGTACTTCAATGTTTGAGGAAACCTCTACTCCTAATGCTTTTAATGCTACATTTGGGTTGCTTAATAACTCTTGCTTAAATGCTTCATCTTTCCAATACTTAGCAATAATATCGGCTTGGAAGTCGTGAGATAATTGAGACATATTCAATCCTTGTTTGATGTGTATTAATGGTTTAGTAGGAGCGCCAAAACTTGATTTATTTGGCTCTCTACTTCCTACTACTGAGGCGCCAACTTGTTTATGCAACCCTGAACCCAGATTGTCTAAAAATATTTGGTTAGAAATTACCAAAGCCTCATCCAAGCTTGGTTTTGAGTATTTGAGGAAATGATCGAGCCACTAACTTTTCTAGCGCCTAGGTAAATGGCGGATGACTATTTATATAGAAAAAATTTTTATAGCGCTTCCCGTTTAGGTGGAGTACATAAGGGATAAGGGCGGGCAGGGATGCCCACCCGACAAGAAGTTTCAGTAAATCGCAAAGTTTTTTACAATAAAGGTAAAATTAATGCTCAAAACCGTCCGCTGGATAAGGTTTTTGGTAGTTGAGAAGCAAATATTTTCAAAAATCTAGGTCTAAGGTTGCATGAACGAAGGCAGAAGGCAGAGGGCAGAGGGCAGAAGGTAAGTTCAGATGGGGTTTCTGACCCCA